>NZ_JBTYZO010000019.1:0-120039 GCF_057808495.1 Hymenobacter sp. M1-2 | reverse complement strand
GGGTTCTAGTACCATGACCCAAGGTACTGCATTTCTACATAATCAGTACATGACCCATAGGTCTATGTTTTTTACTTTGAATATACCATAAACAGGCACTTCGAAAAAAAAGAATATTTTTGCTGTTGTTGGTGGGGTGACCAGCGTAAAGTCTTCGAAGGGAATTTTCATCTTCGATCTGCCAAACAGAGAAGGAGTCTTCAGATAGACGTATTTTTCATCAAAAGCAATGTGACACGTGTTGTCATATGCTTCAGCTCCGATGCAAATCGATATTCGGTGACTTTTGGATGGGAAAGAGGTGGTGTGATATACCTTGTATAAGTTGCCCCAGCCAGTGTAGAATATCTGGGGCTTAAATCTTCCGTTGAAAAGATCACGGAACATAAAATAGAACATTATAATAAATATTACTCACTGTACTGTTTGCTCGAGTATTTTTTGCATCGGTCATGTAATTACACTAATGAAGATTAGTACCTAGTAGGCCTTTGGCTTCTTACCCGGTCACAGTAATTTCTTCCTTCTTCATCATATTCATGATCTTAGCTGCATATTCTTTGTCGAAAACTATTTCGACGTCGTTCACGCTGAATAAGGCTTGCGTATAGATCGGAACCAGAAGGATGGTATGTCTTTTGGGTAAAGCAGTTATCAAGAACGAGCAATAGGAAATATGTAAGTGCCCCTTAGCAAAAAACTTCTTTTTGAGGTTTACTCCATTTGCATCCAACGATATGTACACGCAATCATTATACCTCACTGGCCCAATCAAAGCAGACGTAATATCCAGGCCTGTGGGGGTTCCGGGCTGCCCGTATAGTTTATGCAAGTGCTTCCATCCTTTTCGGAAAGGATTAAACCGTAGTTTGCCTAGCGTGACATACCGTATAATCGCGTAGAAAAGCAAACCCTGAAAAGTAACAATCGCAGTAACGGGCAGCCAAGATACTAGGGCAGAGAAAGTCATGTATAGCCAACCAAGACGGTAGGATTACTTGAGAGGAGGGAGCCAGGGACACCACCCATACCAAAGCCAGGGCTATGTACATACAAACCACTGGGTGCTTTTGTGGGGGAATCATGAAATTCTTCCCCTAGAAACTTCTAGTTCTCCCTTAATTCGGAGAAAAGCAGCGACTTCGCCTTTTACTCTCAGAAAGAATCTATGCGTGGAGTTCTTATAAATTAGGTGATGACTATTAGTTATGGCTTGACGGTCAAGTGCTCCTGCATAATCTCAAAGGCTCGTTTGCAGATAGCCCAATCGTTGGGGGCGGCTTCTCGCGTGAAATGCATACTCTCGGCGTAGAACCAGTACTTGCCCACTTGCCCCCGCAACACGTGCCGCTCCTGCATGGGGGCCTCGCCCGCGTTGATCTGCCGTCCCACGGCTCGCTGCACGCGGGTCAGGCCCCCGAAGTCGGGCGCGGCCGTGAACGGGCTAGGCTCAAAGGCAAGTCCTTGCTTGGCGTGCGTGTCCCGCGCTTCTTGCTCCAGGCGGTCCATATCTGCTTCTGTTTGGTTGGCTATGACCATTAGGCTGATGCGCCCAATCTGCCGGCCAGCGAATTGCTTAGTAAGGTGTACTTGGTAGAAATGCTCATCGCTGAGCGGGTTTTCTTGCTGCTCCCAGGACACTGGGAAAGCCGTTGCTATTTTGGCTGGCACGGCTCGCACCAGCGTGCGCAATTGCTCAGCGTAAGGCCACTCCGCAGGGTGTAGCAGGTTGAAGTTGTTGATAGCCATGTAAAATACCCTCGCCATCTCCGGCGTGTAATGTTCCGCCGACGTGCCAACGGAAACCACGAACAGGCAGGCCCCGCCGATCTGCGGCAGGGCGTTCTTGCGGACGGTCCAGCGCGTAATCTGCTCTTGGCCTGGCTCTCCGCGTATGGTTAGCACATCGGGAATGGCTCCTCCGGCGGAGGGAGTGAATCGTTGGTGCAACACCTTTTCACCCATGCGTTTCAGATTCGTGCTTAACACATCTTTGGGCGCCGTTTCCGCTACGCTATACCCCAGCACTACTTTAAGCTCCACGGGTGGCGAGTCGCGGGGAGCCTGCATATGGAGTTGAAGCTGCGCGGGGTGCTCCGGCGTGAGCGGCTGCCAGGGCAGCTTGATCTGCTGCCAGGTGAGGGGTACCATTACATTATAGTGCAGAGCTGAATTCGGATCGGCATCGTCATCGAGCACGCCAAACAGCTTGGGTATTTGGGCGGATGAGTACGGTGACGTGGTAGGAAAAGAATCGTTAACAGTAGAGGCGGACACGGGAGAAGAATTCTTGGTAGATGTATCAGGCGCATGGTCGCAACTGGTTATACTGCAGAGCGCCAGGAGTAAAACCAGCAATTTAAGGTAATGGATCATGTGGCGGGCAAATGCTCTACAATGTGACGACCATACTTCTTTTCCATCCATAGATCCAGGCCATCCACACGAAAGAAGTGGTATAAGTCGGGGGCGAACACGCGGGCGTTTAGTGGTCGGGCCACCTGCCGAATTTGGCGGTAGGGCAGGCACAGCGTGGTAGGCTGAAGACTACTCTGCCGTTGCAGGTACAAGCCCTCATCGGTGGCCCACACCGAAAGCGGATACTGGTTCCATCCAACCCGCACCGAGGTTTGCGGCTTGTATGACGTTGGGGCGTCTAGGCCATACTTTTTATGCAGTTGCTTCCATCCCAAGTGAAAAAAATGAGATGCCAAGGGTTTTATGGTAGAACGATACGTAACATAAAGAATTATTAACGCATACAAGACGCGGCCTATCTGGTCCAAGATAAAAGCCATGCGTTATTCGATATAGTATGGTTTCGGTAATTTTTACGAACCCAGAGCCAAGAGCATACGCATAAATATTCATAGCTACCGCTCAGCGTTGGTGCTCATATAGTTGTTCTGCTGAAAAGAATATGAGATGGCACTATACCGTGCAGCAAACAGAAGATGGGGCTAGATGCGGAAATTGTCTACGGCTTGACGGTCAGATGCTCCTGCACGATCTCAAAGGCGCGCTTGCAGATGGCCCACTCATTGGGAGCGGCCTCGCGGGTGAAGTGGATACTCTCGGCGTAAAACCAGTACTTGCCTACCTGTCCTCGCAGCACGTGCCGCTCCTGCACGGGGGCCTCGCCCGCGTTGGTCTGCTGGCCAACGGCCCGCTGCACGTGGGTCAGCCCCCCGAAGTCGGGCGCGGCCGTGAACGTGCTAGGCTCGAAACTTATTCCTTCCTTGGCATGTACGTCCCGTGCTTCTTGCTCGAGGCGTTCTATATCAGCCTCCGTTTGGCCCGCCAGCACCATTAAGTTGATGCGCCCGATCTGCCGGCCCGCGTACTGCTTGGTGAGTTGCACCTGGTAGAAATGCTCGTCGCTGAGCGGGTTTTCTTGCTGTTCCCAGGAGAGCGGAAAGGCTGTGGCTATTTTGGCTGGTACAGCTCGCACTAATGTGCGCAACTGCTCGGCGTAGGGCCATTTCGTTGGGTGGGAAATATAAAAGTTGTTGATCGCCATGAAGAGAACGTTTGCCATTTCCGACGAGTAGTGCGAAGCTTCGGTGCTGGCTTGTACCACAAATAAATGCCCGCCACCTGTTTTCGCCCACTTCTTCAATACCAGCCAGCGAGAAATACGTTCTCTACCTTCGGTACTTGAGATTGTCAATATATCTGGCACCGCTCCACCCTCTCGCGGTAGATGTACCTCGCGCAATATTTTCTCCCCATGTGTTGCCAGATAAATAGAGAGCCAATCACTCGGGGCTATTTCGTCTTCTATGTACCCGATATAAACTTTAATTTCCGCTTCTGGGCCTGTTAGTGATTTGACGTGCCCTCGAAGTTCAAACGGATGTTTGCGTGTTACCAGATGCCGAATTCCTTTTACTTGTCCCCATTGCAAAGGCATCATAACTCCAAAGTGTAACGCGGAGTCAGGATCTTGCTCATAATCAAGCACACCAAATAGCTTTGAAATTTCTTCTTTGCTATAAGGGATTATTGTTGGGAAGTAGACTTGAGTCGGACTTGACATTGATGTTGATTTTACTTCACTCGGAGTCGTTACTACTTCGGAGGATGGATTATCACAGCGTGAGAACAGTAAGACAGCGAATAATGCCACTGAGGCTGTTTGCTTCTTCATGTGTGGTGCAAAATGATATTCGTGTACTTCTCTTCGATCCATACATCCACATTTATGATCTTGAATACGCCATAAACTGGAATTTTGAAAAGCATCACTTTTGCGACGCTAGGTGGGGAAATAAGTATAAAATCTTTATAAGGAATTCGAATTTTTGATCTGCCAAGAAGTGAGGGAGTTTTTAGATAGACGTAAGCATTGTCAAATGCTATATGGCATGTTTGATTATATAGTTCAGCGCCAATACGGATAGATATTCTGCTGCTTTCAGATGGAAAAAAATTAGTATTGTATATTTTGTATAAGTTGCCCCATCCAGTATAAAATATCCTCGGTCTAAATTTGCCAGTGAAAAGATCGCGGAATATAAAATAAAACATCACTATCGATAACACCCACCATATTCCCCTTTCAAGCAACTCCTGCATATTTTAACCAATCAAGACAGATGGAATACCTGTAAGAATAGTTCCTGATATACCTCCTGCCCCGAAGCCTGGCGTACGTACATAGCCTCCAGCAGGTAAGGAAGAAACATTAGGTACCTCAGCTTTAAATTCTTCGCCAATAGAAACTTCATATTCAGCTTTAATCCCAAAAAGCAAAGCTATTTCGCCTTTGATACCAGCGTATATCCTACTTGTTTTTCTGTCTAAATAGCACCAAAGACCTGCACCACCGCCTGGTGAAGCTAGGAAGCTTCCTCCACTTTTGCGCGTGCCTTGAATATTGTACCCATTGATAGAAGGAGTTGTTCCTACCGTTGCAAATTCATAAGAGGCAACTTCTGCTCCTGCTTCACCTTTTACAGAGAACCCTTTGCGAACACCATCGTCACCAGCGAGGAGGTCTCCATCGGCTTTTGCGTGGAACCCATTAGCTTCAACGGCGACGCCACTTCCGTTCCGGCCTTCTGCACCTTCTGGTGCTGCCATAATAGAGCCTCCCCATTTAACCATCCCCGCCTCAGCTCCAGCGCTAATGCTTCCGCCTCTGTCGGTCATAGGGGCAGAATATTTTCCGTTTACATAAAGTATATCAGCGCTGTGCGTGCCATACAGTTCTGCCCCGTTTGCCTTTGCTAAAGTGCCACTGTTGCGTACACGAAGGACTTCAGCAGCCCCGTCCATACTATCATAAGAACCATCCTGATTAGCGTCAGTAATGTGTCCTTCTGCGTGCATGGATGTAACACCGTTCTTCTCCTTATCATTTTGCTCGTGGAATTGCCCATTTTTTTGGGGGTCCATGCTTACAGCTCCTTCAACTGGTGGAGCGCCGAGTGTAGGTGGAACACTAAAAGTTGCTAAACTAGGTGCCATGCACCCCGTCACATCGCCCATACGGGCGGCGGGCATCCCGTTGATGAAGACCGTGGCCGAACCTTGCGTGATGACCCCCGTGCCGTGCATAGAGCACATGATGGAGTCGCCCTGGCGGGCGGCGGGCTTGCCGCCGATGAAGACGTTGGTGGAGCCGATAGCGACGGAGCCGCCGTGACCGGCGCCGTCGAACACTCCCGCGGCTGGTTTTCCTTGTCCCATGAGGCGGCAATTTAGGAATTGATGTTAACGATGAGGCCCTTGATGTCGGTTGTACCCTGCGAGACCATATCAACGGCGGTGGGGCTTTCCACGATGGTTTTTTGCGTGCCCGCTAGCTTAGCTGTTTCCGCGGCCTCTACGGTAGCGGTTTTGTTGGCATTCACCTTGAAATCTTCGGTGGTAACATTCACCTGATTCCTGGATGTAAGCTCAATCTTTTCATCGGCGTCCAATCGGATTTCGCGGGCGCTGAGCTGAATGATGTCGTCCGCGCTGAGTTGGATGCTGCCCGAGGTGCGCAACGTGATACCGCCGTTGTCGGCGAAATATATCTCCAGGGCCGTTTCTTTGGATTTGCCGCTTTTGCCGTTGCTGATGACAATTTTCTCGGCGCCGCGCTGGTCGTGGAAGGTGATCTTGTTACCGCCGGCCGTTTGCAAGCCTTTCACACCATTACCGGCGGGCGAGTAGCTGGCTTTCTGCTTGTTGTTGCCATGAAACATATTGCCCAGCACGAAAGGCTGCTCGGCTAGGTTGCCGTGGTAGCCAATGAGCACCTGCGAACCTACCTCGGGCTTGAACAGCTGTCCCTTGCCATTGCCGGAGTAGGGGGTGAGCAGCCGTAGCCAAGTGGATTCGGCGTCCTTTTTATTCTTTACGTGCCAATGGTAGCGCACTTTCAGGCGGCCCAGCTTATCGGGGTCTTTATCGCTAATGACCTCTGCCAGCTCAGGTGTGCCATGAGGGGCAGCATAATACGGGTTCACGGGCGGCACGTCGAGCAGGTGCGGAATGGCCGTGAACGAGTTGCGGTAGTTGCCCAGGGCATCAACGTGATGCGTGATTTCGATGATACGGTACGTGCCGAAGCTTTCCTCGTCGAGGTTGCGGGTGCCAAATCCTTGCCCACGAATGGCCAGTAAAGCGCCGAGCGAGAGGGCCGGATAGTCGCTAAAGCCCTGCACTTTCACCAGGTCGGCGGCACGGTTGGCTTTAAGTACGCGGGCTTCATCGGCGAGCTGCGAAGGCGATGCGCCCGGCACTTCGGCTGCTACGTGCGTTGGCTGCTTAAACAGCTCTTCGGCCTGCGCCAATACCTGCTTGCCATAGCGGTGCTGCTGCAAGCCGGCTACCTGCTGCGTGGTGGTGTCGCCGGTAGTATGGAGGTGGCGCTTGTAGTCGTATTCGTAGAGCGTGGTGCGGGTGGGCTGCAACTCCAGGCCAAAGTGAAATCCGTTACGTTCGCCATCGGCTTCAAAGTCGATAGCCTTAGTCGTATCAGGCGCACCCAAGCGTAAGGTTTGGCCATCGTAGTAGAGCCATTCGCCGTACTCGGCAGCCAGCCGGCTCAGAAAAGCATAGTTGGTTTCCTCGTACTGCACCACATAAGGCAAGGGTGCCTGATGCACGGGCTTAATGACGCGCGGCAGCAGGTTGGTTTCGTAAGGCGCGAGTACCTGGTTGAAAATGGCCGTCAGTGTTTGCTTAACGAAGGTGCGCTTTTGCAGGCCGTCGCTCAGCCGGAAGCAGGGGCTATGCCCTTGCACCCGGATGCTGGTGGTGTAGTCCGAATCCTGGCCCGTGCTGAGTCCGCCTATCAGGCCCTTAAAGCGTAGCTCCTGGGGCGTATTGAAGTGAAAGTCCTGGTCGGCCTGGATGAGCACTTCCAGCGGCTGGCCGAGCAGCTGCCCCGGCGCCTTAGTAAGAAACGGCGTGAGTGGCCCTTCCACGTGGTCGAACGGCACGTCAATGGTTAGCGCGTGCGGGGCAAACAGGCTTTGCGTGAGGACTAAGGAGTGAAAATGGAGGCCAGGAGCCAAGGTTCGGCCAGCGCAGCGCACGTCGAGGGTAATTTGTCGAGCCATATAAAGCAGAAAAAGTTGGTAGCAATGAAGCGAAGCCGTGCAGGGGTTGCGAGCAGAATATAAGGCACGGCTAAAGAATCGAGAAGACCAAAGGTAGAAGGATTTTACTAAGATTATATGGTTTCTGATAAAGACAGTGGTTTTTGTGTAGGTTTGTTTTCTAACTATCCCTCGTTGTATGATGAGCCTATTTGATTCACCTCCCGGCCGCCCAAGCGGCCGAGCCGCTGGCCTGCACCAGAGCCGCCCGCATCAGTCCGCGTCGAAGCCAACAGGCCGCGCCGCAGCCGCACACCAAGGCCGGCCTGCGCCGGTGCCACAGCCACAGGGACGCGTTGCAGCAACACGCAACGCTATAGTAGCCCAAAAAACTCGGATTTATTTCGTCGCCGGTGCTGGACTAGATACTGACGGCTGGATGTATACTCGCCGTTGGGCAACAGCTTTTCAACAGGCTGGCGCCCGAGAATTTATTCCTATCACGAATATTTCGCATGATATTCCTGGTAAGGGGCTCCCATCTTTGAATGACATCTTGTTTACGACTGAGTTTCGACTTTTTACACATGAACCGGTGCCTACCAAATATGACACGCGTGGTATTCCGCAGGCTTGGGGCCAACGCATTAAAACAGATATGATGGTGAACAAGGCTGTTGACCGGATACTGAATGATTGGCGTGAAAGCCCTTTAGGTAAAGAGGGTAAATTAGTCTTGATTGGTTATAGCTATGGAAGTGTAGTTCAATCGCATGTAGCTCTTAAGTTGCACCGTATGGGGTATAAAGTGGTTACTGTAGTCTTGGTGGGCAGCCCCGTGCCAAGCAGCTCCCAGCTATATCAAGCCCTAACGAAAATAACGCACGTAGAACGGATAGATATACCGGGAGATAAGCTCAGTAATCCAACCAGTTTACGGCAATATTTTGAAGGGGCTCAACAAAATTCAAACGATAATGGCCCGCATTTCGACTTGGCTCGTCCAGACGCAACGACCGATCGTAGAATACAAACTACAGCTCGAGAAATCCTGAAAAAAGTAGAACGCCATGCACGCTAGCTTCCCACTACGCACTGTTTTGTGGTCTACGGTTATCTATTGGCCTCTCGTTTTATTCAGCGTGCTATATCAGCACGCCGCTGCATGGAGCAAGCCATCTGGTTTTGCCGCAAAGACGTTGCTTTACATCTTAAAGCTGTTAACTCCACTGCCATATGGATTGGTAGCTAACTGGTTGTTTGCTATGTTGTGCATTCTGGCCGTGACGTGGTTGTACAAGCGAGTTTTTGGGAAATAGACTAATGCAGGATTTGGTTTGTGGCATTAACGGCACCTAGCTCTACCGCTGAGACTGTATTGATTTTAGTCAGGTTTATAGACTACACAGAAAAGCCCCACCGATAGGGCGAGGCTTTCATAACTGGCGGCGCAAGCCGAAGCGTAGGCTATAGCACGGGCTCGGCTATTGGCTGGCGCAGGTGCAGCAGCATGTCGTCGGTCATTTTATCGAGGTTGAATTCTGGCTGCCAGCCCCAGTCCTGGCGGGCGGCGGTGTCGGCTATGCTGGCGGGCCAGGAGTCGGCTATTTGCTGGCGCGAGTCGGGCTGGTAGGTTACCTGGAACTCGGGGTGGTGGCGCTGGATGCTGGCCGTGATTTCCTGCGGCGAAAAGCTCATGGCCCCGAGATTATAGCTGGAACGCACCTTGATCTGCTCAGTTGGCGTGTGCATGAGGTCCAGTGTGGCCTTCAGCGCGTCGGGCATGTACATCATGGGCAGGTACGTGTCGGGCCGCAGGAAACACTCGTAGGGCTGGCCCGCTACGGCTTTATGGTAGATGTCGACGGCGTAGTCGGTGGTGCCGCCGCCGGGCAGGCTCTTGTAGCCAATGAGGCCAGGATAGCGCAGGCTGCGCACGTCGAGGCCATGCTTGCGGAAGTACCACTCGCACCATTGCTCCCCGGCTAGCTTGCTGATGCCGTACACCGTGTTGGGGTTCATAACAGTTAGCTGGGGCGTGTTGTGGCGAGGCGTATCGGGACCGAATACGGCAATGGACGAGGGCCAGTACACCTGCCGCACGCCCAGGTCCACGGCTGCGTCGAGCACGTGAAACAGGCCGTCCATATTCAGTTGCCAGCCAAACTTGGGGTTCTTCTCGGCGGTGGCCGAGAGCAGCGCGGCCAAGTGGTACACCTGCTTGGGCTTGTACTGGCGCATCACTTCTTCCAGCCGGTTTTTGTCCAGCACATCCAGCAACTCAAACGGCCCGGCTCCTTGTACGTCGGCATTTTTAGGGGCGCGCACGTCGGCTGCTACCACGTTGGAAGCCCCGTAACGCTGGCGCAACTCGTGAGTCAGCTCCAGGCCAAGCTGGCCGCCGGCGCCGATAACAAGAATGGTGTCGCCGGGAGTGGTGGCGGAACTGGACGTTTGCATAGGGAGTGAGGAGGTGGAAAAGGTGGGAAACAGGGGCGTAAAGATACCGGGCGGGGCGGTTCCCACACCAAGTGAACCTCCCAGCTCTTCGGTACGAAATGCAGGCCCGACGCGTTTGGCTGCCCCGACAATGCAACGTACCAGCCGTTTTTTCACTCAGAGGGGCAGCAGACAATCCTTCATTTTCCTAAGTCGAGTGCTAAAAGGCTCGCCCGACAACCGCAGTAGTGCCGAAATATATTACTTCACTCACCACTCGTGTAGTTCAAAATTCTACTTCCCTGATGCGTAGTCTATTCCTGCTTCTTGCCTTGCTGGCTGGTTTTTATTCGGTGAAAGCGCAACCAAGCCAGCCAGTTTACCGCAACCTAGTAATGGAAGGCGGCGGCATTCGGGGCATTGCGTACGGTGGCGCTTTGGAAGAACTGGAGAAGCAGGGCGTGCTGGCTGGTATTCGGCGAATGGGCGGCACCTCGGCTGGTGCCATTCAGGCGGCGCTGCTGGCCGTGGGTTATTCGCCACAGGAAATTGTTGCGGTTCTCAACAATACCCCCGTGCAACGGCTCAACGACGGCCGACTCATGTTTTTCGGTGGCACCACCCGGCTTCTCAAACAGTACGGCTGGTATCGCGGTGACCAGTTCACGAAATATCTGAGCGAGTTAGTCGCCCGCAAAACGCAGCAACCCGATCTAACGCTGGGCCAGCTCCACGCACTCCGCCTACGCGACTCCACCACGTACCGAGACCTGTACACCACGGGCACCAACCTCACCACGCAGCGTTTGCAAGTGTTTAGTTACGAAACGCACCCCTCTATGCGCGTCGCCGATGCCGTGCGCATCAGCATGAGTATTCCGCTCTATTTTCGCGCCGTTCTGCTCGACACGCTGGGCCACGTGGTGCAACGGCCAGCTAAGGGACAGCCTGTGGAAGTGTTGGTTGATGGAGGCTTGCTTGCCAACTATCCCATCGATTTGTTTGATGATCCGCGCTATTTGTCGGATGCGGCCAAGAGAGCAGTACTTTCGCCCAAAGCAAATGAAGTTGACTCATCACTTCTTGTAACAATTTCTCTTGTAGCAAATAAAATTGTTACACGAAGAGTTGGAGCCGCTACGCCGCGCGTTTTCAATCCCGAGACCCTAGGCCTGCGCCTCGACCGCGCCGAGCAGATAGCCTACGACCTACAACCCGGCGGCCGGCAGCAGTTGGCGCCCTACAGAGTGCACGATTTTGGCTCCTACGTTGGGGCCCTTTACACGGTGGCCATCGAAAACCTAAACCCTGCGCTTCCAGAAGATTGGACGCGCACTATCAGCATCAGCACGCTAGGCTTCAACCCGAAAATTAAACGAGTTTCCGACGCGCAGAAGCAGCAGCTCATGGATAGCGGCCGGGAAGGTGTGCGGTCCTTCTTCCGGCGTTAACACAACGATAACAGCCTTCAACTAACCATCGGTGGCCTTTACGCGCAAACTATTTGCTACTCTTTCATCGGATTCTTGAAGCTGCCGAAACGTGCTGGATCTGCTGCATTGTGGAAAGCCAGTCGTTTCTACTAGGCAAAATCAGGTCGGTGTACTGCCCCAGTTGGGTCCTTACTAACGCTCCCACACTCGGCCCAAATTCCCTTTTTAACAGCGAAGCTTTTGTATTTGAAAAAGCCTCTATGAAATTCTGACACAACTACTAGCTTTGGGCTATCGGCAGCAGCTGATATCAATAGGTTCTAAGCTCTCAATCCAAGTCAATCTCTCTTACATGAAAGGGTTTATTGAAGTCTCACAAGGGGAAGATAAGCACCTGCTGGCGGTGCATTCCATTGCGCACATCAGCGTCTACAACAGCGAAACGTATATTCTACTACTCACGCAACGGCTGCAAAACGGCCAAGGCAAACCCTACTCGCTGGTAGTTGATGAGGATTATCCGACCGTTAAGCGCCTCATCGAAGAGGCGCAACGGGAAGCCACACCAAGCAGCTTCTCGACCCAGCGCTGAGGCATAGACGCTACGCCGCTACCTAGGCCCTCCTTCCTGCCAGACCTATAGCCCGGCTAATTCGTTGGGCCGTTATCGGTACGGGCTTCAATAACTTGCTGTACGGCAACTGGCACGGCTGAAAGCAGGTCTAGGCCGGTAGCTGCTTCTATAGCGTCGATGCTGGTGCGGTACTGGCCCCAGTTGGCGCTGATGGAATTGTTGTTGGGTGTGTCAATGGCGATGACGCGGGTGCTGCTTGTGACGCGACTGGCATCGTCGGGGCCGGTTGGTAGCACTACCACGACTTTCCAGCACCGGGCCGGTACCGTTACGCGGCCCTGGTCGAGCGTTTGGGTGAGGCTGCCGTTCGACCCAGTGCCACCTTTGCCGTAGGAGCCGCAGATGATGTAGACCTCGTTGCCCGTGCCGAGGAAAGTGCGGCAGTAGTCTTCCAAATCGGCCCAGGTCTGTTGGTTGCTGCGCGGTGCCTGGGGCATCATATTGGTCATCAGAAAGGTGGCCGAATTGTCGGCTACGGTGCTGGTGCGGTCGGCGGAAGGGCAGTTGTGGCCCCGGTCGAAGCCCGAGCCGGAGTAGCTGTTGGCTTGTACCTGGTACCAACCCCCAGGCAGGCTGGCATCGGGGCGAAAGTCGTCTTGGCGTGTGGCGAAGCCGCGCCAGCTCGCATCGAGGTGCCAGCTTACCCAGTTGGGAATTCCCCGGTCACGATGATACGACAGGGCGTATTGGGGCTTGCTAAGCAGGTAGTTAGTAGGTTGCCCTACGTCGGCAGTAGCGCCGCTAGGATTGCCGAGGGTAAGATGCTCGGGAAGGGTCGGGACGTTGGGTGTCGCCTCCTTATCATCGGAGCAAGCAAAAAAAGGCACGCCAGCGGCCAGCAAGAGGACGTAACGAAAAGAAGAAAAACGCATGCAACAACGGGAAATTCGTGGGCAGCCAGTCTGCCGTTGCCACGAATTTACGGCTGTTTGCGCTGCTCTAGGTAGGCATCTTGCACATTCGCCAGTTGGTAGCTCTGGCTGACCTCAGTCGTGGTGCCGCAGTTGATAGATGCGCGCAGGTAGAGCGACCACGCAACTGCCTATAGTGTGGGAACAGCAGGCAATTGCGTGGTTAATAGCTTTTTATCTAAGAAGACCGTATTAGCAGTTGGCTATCCGCGTTGCAGCGCGACACTAGCAATACTCAAAATCATGAGGACGAACATAATTGTCCACAGCAGTAGTACCCACCGCTCACGGCGGCGGTGCTTGTTTCGTTTGCGTTTCATAAGTGAGAAGTAGAGAGGGGGAAGGAAGTATACGCATAAACCGACAGAAAACGATATTAAATCCTTAATGTCGAGTAGATTGAGCTGATCTGTGAGGCGGCATACTCTACCAGCAAGAGAGCCAATTATGCTTCAAGTAGTGGGCATAAGGAAGTTGATTCAGCCTTCAAAACGTAGGGGCAGCACCGCAGTGCCACCCCCTAGTTAGGTACTCGTACTATCTGGACCAGCCAAGGCCCCAGGTGTCGCACCAAGTGAGGTCTGCGCGACAGATTAGTGCAAGCCAACCTTCCCCTTCACCGACTCGAAAATTTTTCCTGAATCGAAGCCCACGCCACGCTTGAACACGATTTCCATGCGTCGCATCTGCTGAATATCTTTTTCGGGGTCACCGTCGATGAGCACTAAGTCGGCTTGCTTACCGGGCTCAATGGTGCCTATTTCCTTCTCGCGGCCAAGGTAGATGGCGCCGTTCAGGGAACTGATTTTGATGGCCTGTACGGGCGTGAAGCCAGCTTCCACTAGCAACTCTACTTGCCGACGGTTGGAGTAGCCCGCAATGGTGCGGCCCGCGCCCGTTGGGTCGGTGCCCGACACGAGCAGGCCGCCCGCGTCGTGGAATTGTTTTTCCCAGCCCATTTCCTTCTTGAATAACGCCGTGCTGGCCGAATCTTTCTGCTGGTTCTGCTGCCAGGTGTTGGTTTCGCGCTCTTGCAGCTGCGGAATCAGTGCGTCCATACCGCCGCCTAGCACCACTTCGCGGCCGGTATAGGGCTCGAACACTGGCAGGGTAGAGGTGAGGGCCACCTTCTTGCTCACCAAAAAGCGGATGAGGTTCTGCATCTCGGGGCTGTTGGCGGGTAGGTTCAGCAGGCCTTTGCGGGCGGCTGGGTAGTCGCAGTTGTCGGCGCCTTTGCCGGGGGCGAAATCGGAGCTAGCCATGAAGCCATGCTCCAGGTTGTCGATACCTAGCTCCGCGGCTTCGCGGTAGGTGATAGCGCATAGGTGGCCCGTGACTTTGAGTCTGCGCTGGTGTGCCTCGCGCACCACGGCGGACAAATCGGCGCGGGTGGCGTGCATGTACATTTTGAAGGACGTGCAACCCTTATCGGCCCAGAAACGGGCGGAGTTGGTGGCGTCCTCGGGGCCATTGATGGTGTTGAGGGCCGGAATGTCCATGCCCGGTTCTTCCATGTAGGGCGCCGTCACGTCGATGTCGGGCCCGATGAGCTTGCCTTCCCCGATCAGGCGCTTGATGGCCAAATCTGTCTGCGGCTCGATGCTACCAGCGGTGCGGATGGTCGTAGCCCCGCCCGCCAGATACAGGCGCGGGAAGGAGTAGGGCATCTGGGCAATATTGAAGAAGCTGCCCGCTGGCATGGTGTAGTACAGGTGCTCGTGCAGCATCACGAGGCCCGGAATCAGGGTCTTGCCCGCGCAATTAATTACCTGCGCCTCCTTAGGCACCTTCACCTTTTTCACCGGCCCTACCTGTTCGATGCGGCTGCCCCGCAGCAGCACCGTTTGGTGCAGCTGCGCCGGCCGCCCCGTGCCGTCAATGACTTTAGCATCCGTGAGGGCAATTAGCGGCGCGTCCGTCCGAATGAATTCACGCACTTGCGGGGTGAAAGGCTGCGTTGGCGCCTGGGCCGCGGCGACACCGGGCAAGAGCAGAGAAAAGGCGAAACCGAGCAGGCGGCTGGCTGAGGGGAAGCGCATGGGCGAAGACGTAGGGTAGGATGCAAGTATACGAGGTGTCTCGCTCCAACTCTTTTCAAGAGGAAAGGTGCTCAGGCAGTTTTGTTGCTGACCTTGTCTTCTTTCGCATTGTTATTGATAACAGCCTTGCTTCCGCCAGCAGTAAACAGTAGTTCTGCAACAGTACCAAGCGACGCCGCAGGCTTATCTTTGCTTAAGCCACATGCGCGGCGTGTCACCTGTCGCGTATAACCTGTCACCTCATTTTCAGTCACCCACCCGATGTATACCACCCTCCAGCCCGACCTCGAAAAGCAGCTTCAGGAAATCAAGGACAACGGCCTCTACAAGAAGGAGCGCATCATTACCTCGCCGCAAGGCGCCGAAATCGAAACGCAGGAAGCGGGGGAAGTACTGAACTTCTGCGCCAATAATTACCTCGGCCTATCGTCGCACCCGGAGGTGGTGAAGGCGGCCAAAGAGGCTATCGACACGCACGGTTACGGTATGTCGTCGGTGCGCTTTATCTGCGGCACGCAGGACATTCATAAGGAGCTAGAGCGCCGGCTGGCCGAGTTTCTGGGCACTGAAGACACCATTCTCTATGCCGCCGCCTTCGACGCCAACGGCGGTGTGTTCGAGCCCTTGTTCAACGAGCAGGACGCCATCATCAGCGACGCGCTCAACCATGCTTCCATCATCGATGGCGTGCGGCTGTGCAAGGCCCAGCGCTACCGCTACACCCACAACGACATGGCCGACCTGGAAAAGCAGCTCCAGGACGCGCAGGCCAAAGGCACCCGCCACCGCATCATCGTCACGGATGGCTCGTTTTCGATGGACGGCACCATCGCCCAACTCGATAAGATTTGCGACCTGGCCGACAAATACGAGGCGCTGGTGATGATAGACGAGTGCCACTCAATGGGCTTCCTAGGCAAAACCGGCCGCGGCACCCACGAATACCGCAACGTGCTGGGCCGCGTCGACATCATCACGGGTACGCTGGGCAAGGCGCTTGGCGGGGCAATGGGGGGCTTTACGTCGGGCCGCAAGGAAATCATCGACATGCTGCGCCAGCGCAGCCGGCCCTATCTGTTTTCCAACACGCTGGCGCCGGCCATCGTGGGTGCCAGCCTGCGCGTGCTCGACCTGCTCACGGAAAGCACCGAGCTGCGCGACCGGCTGGAAGAAAACACCACGTACTTCCGCGAGAAAATGACGGGGGCCGGCTTCGACATCAAGCCCGGTGAGCACCCCATCGTGCCGGTCATGCTCTACGACGCCAAACTGGCCCAGGAATTTGCCGCCCGCATGCTCGACAAAGGCATCTACGTGGTAGGTTTCTACTACCCCGTGGTGCCGCAGGGCCAGGCCCGCATCCGGGTGCAGCTCTCCGCCGCCCACACCCGCGAGCATCTCGACAAAGCCATCAACGCTTTCATCGAAGTAGGCCGCGAGCTAGGCACGCTCAAGGACCGTTCTGCCGCCCAGCCCGAAGCCGGCCAAGTGGTGACGAACACGCCCTAGGGAAGGTAGCGTAAACACTGGCCGTCGGCTAGCCTTATTACTCCCACTTCCGGGCCTTGCCTGGCAGTGGGAGTTTTTGTTTGTGGATATGGATAAGACACTACCTGCGGCGCGGGAATTCTGTTCCCAACTCACTACGCCTCTTGGTGGCCGGCCGCAACGCGCACCATCCTACCCAGGCGATATGCCTCACAAAAAGAAGCCTGAGCTGCCGAGCTTATCGCCGTTTCCTTTATATTCAGCCCGTGCAGTATTGCCCGGTAGGGGCCGGTGTTCTCTCATCTTTTTTCTCTGTTGTAAGCATGGCATCACCTTTCAAAAATCGGTTCAAGAATTTCTTCCTGAGCAAAAGCATCAGCCGGGAAAACATGAAGCAAATAGCTGGCGAACATCTTGCCGCGCTAGAGGCTCCCAACCAACCGGCCAAAGCTCCCAATACCGCTGCTATGGCCGCCGCGCTCCGCCCACTCTATGCGCAGTTTGGCGTGGGGCTCGGCTCAGGAGCGGCTGCCGTGGCGCAGCGCCAAGGCGAAACGGGCACCGTGGTAGACGCCTTCACGGCCCTGAAAGCCTATCCAGCGGAAGCGGCACGCAAGTTCATTTTGCCTGTTTTCGACGAAGACTCAAGCGTCTACAAGGAGTTTTTTCCGCAGGGCCGGTCTGCCTTCTCCGGTGCTTCCCAGACCAGCATTGGCACCGACATACGCGCCTTTATCCTGACGGCGCAGAAGTACGCCGAAAAGATAGGCCCCACCGTGGCTGCCCGCGCACAGGAGCTGCTCACCGCCTTCGAGCAAGCCGATACGGCCCAGGCCCAAGCCGCCAAAAAAACCAAAGACGGCAGCCAGACCATCAAGGCCGACCAGCGCGCGTTGGCCGTACTATTGTTCGCGCATTATGGCTCCCTGTTGGCGGCCTTCGCGGAAGATCCAACGCAGGCCGAAAGCTATTTCGACTTTACTATGCTGCCCGGCACCAGCAAGAAAGAACAACCCCAATAAGTTGCGGCCTCCTAATTTGTAACACAAGGCCCCGCCGGTAAACCGGCGGGGCCTTGTTGTGCGGGAGCAGAAGTAGCTACCAGAGCTTGTTCCAACATTTGGAAGGCAGGAAAACACAGGCTGTAGTGCATTCCACATATCGGAACGCAGGAAAACAGCTGTTGTAGGCCGTTCCAAAATACGGAACGTGCGGAAGCGAGCGTCGGGGAGCATTGCAATATTCGGAATGCGTAAAAAAACGTGTCCGGTGTCGTTCCAAAATCCGAAACGCGGCGAAATGCTACAAACGACTACGCCCGATCTTCAGGCGAAAGAGTCGCCCATACAATGTCTTCCCGCGCGACGCCTTCCAGCGCCAATTCCTCTTCCAGGTAGTGCTCCGTGTTATTGACGTGAATCCAGACTTGCCCGTTGGTGATTTCGACGTGCTGAATGATGCCGTAATAAGGTAATCTTCAATGAAGTTCTACCTTGCACGAGTTGATTGTGAGGGAGGCTGCTTCGTGCTTTTTGCCTTAATTGGCCGCTGACGCGTCCGCCTACAGCTACTACTACCCCGCTATGAGCCTGTCGGTCTTTTCGGCTTTCGTGCGCACCTTCTGCCCCGTGCCCGATGACGCGGCAGCAGCCCTATTTGCCCTGTTTCGGCCGTTGATGGCAGACCGTCGGCAACGCATTCAGCAAGAAGGCAACGTGATAGAGGACGTGTTCTTTCTGGAAAGCGGCATTCTGCGCGGCTACTACCTGCGCCCCAATGGCGAAGACATTACGTCGAGCTTTTATTTTGGCCCCACGCTGGCCGGCGACATAGTGGCCCTGCGCGAACACACGCCCACGCGGCTCAACATCGAAGTGCTCAAGGCTAGCGTCATCTGGCGGGCGCGCCTGACCGACATTGAGGCGTTGGCGCTACGCTACCCCATTATTGATAAGCTGTTCTGGGCGTTTTTCGAGCATATCTACACGTTCTATCACAAGCGGCAGCTGTCCTTTATTTACGACTCGCCCACGGAGCGCTACCTCAACCTACTGCGGGAACGGCCCAAGGTCATTGAGCATGTGCCGCAGCACTACATCGCCTCCTATCTGGGCATCAAGCCAGAAAGCCTGAGCCGTATTCGCAAACGGCTGTAGCCACTCGTTTTCCTAACCAAAGTCAATAGAGAAGGCGGCCGGCACCGGCACCTTTGCATGGTAGTCTTTCATCAAAATCTATTGTCATGCAAACCATTCTTGGGGCCAATGGCACCATCGCCCGCGAATTAGCCCGGCAACTTCCTGCCCTCACCGCCGAGCCCCTACGACTCGTGAGCCGCCAGCCCCGGGCAGTAAACCCAACCGATGAGCTGTGGCCGGCCGACCTCACCAACCCCGCCGAAACTGCGCGCGCCGTAGCCGGTTCGTCGGTGGCTTATCTGGTGGCGGGGCTACCGTACAACACCAAAGCCTGGCAGCGCGACTGGCCCCTGGTGATGACGAACGTGCTGAACGCCTGCGCCACCCACGGCGTAAAGTTGGTCTTCTTCGATAACGTATATATGTACGGCGCGGTGGAAGGCCCCATGACGGAGAATACCCCGTTCAACCCGGTGAGCAAGAAAGGGGAAGTGCGCGCCCGCATTGCCCGGCAGCTGCTCGACGCCATGCAGAGCGGCCAGGTGCAGGCCCTGATTGCCCGCTCGGCCGATTTCTACGGCCCGGCCATCGCCAACTCTGTGCCCAACATGCTGGTTTTCGATAACCTGAAAAAGGGCAAGGCCGCCCAGTGGCCGAGCAGCCCCGACCATCCCCATTCGCTTACGTTCACGCCCGATGCCGGCCGGGCCACGGCGGTGCTCGGCACCACCACGGCCGCCTACGGCCAAACCTGGCACCTGCCCACTGCCGCGCCAGCTCTCACCATGCGGCAACTAACCGAACACGCGGCGGCGGCTTATGGTGTGCGCCCCAAAATCAGCCCACTGTCCAAGCTCATGATGCGGGCCGTGGGCTTATTCGTGGAGCCGGTGCGAGAGTCGGTGGAAATGCTGTACCAAAACGACCGGCCGTATCTGTTCGACAGCTCGAAGTTTGAGCGGCATTTTTTCGCGCCCACGCCCTACGCCGAAGGTATCCGGCAGTCGGCAGTATGACAGCAAGCGTGCTGAAACAACTGGTGTAGCGCGACTGATGCCCGCGTTTGCCGAGCCACGCTATGTGGCCCGGCAAACGCGGGCATCAGTCGCCGTCTATCCTAACGCACCTGGCTGGCGAATACCTGCCAGTGCGAAATACGTGGCTGCTACGCCGCCCGGAAGCCGGTGGCTTGCCGGATGTTGCGTTCGTTGCCGGTGGCAGGGTCGGCGTAGGAATGGTCGCCTACTTCCACGGAGAGGCGCTTGCCGATGAGCTGCTTGGTGTCGAGGCTTTTGCCTTCTTCGGGCTTGATGCCTACGGCCGAGTACAGTTGCAGGATGATGGGCCGGCCAGCATCGGAGTTGTAGAAGCGCTGCGTCACGAACCCGTCTTCGCTTTCCATGCGGGCGGCGAAAAACGGCACGCTCTGGTGCTCGCTCACGCCTTCTTCAATGTCGGTGATTTCGACCGTGTGGCGGCCATCGGGCAGAAAGCCTTTGTCTTGGCCTTTTTCAACGGGAATTTTCATATGGCTCAAATTTTTAGTTTGCGGAGACTAATAATATTGGCTAATAACGAAGGCGAGCAGGCAAGGTTACAGTCGGCTGCCTTTCTCACTACGCAACCCCACGCCAAAAGGGCCGCTCTTCGCAGGGCGGCCCTTTTATCGGCTGGCATAGACAGTAGCGCGAAGCTCCGGCTTCGCGCATCGTTGAACGACAATCGTTGACACAACTCAGACATCAGCAACGACGCGCGAAGCGGGAGCTTCGCGCTACACGCCGGACGGCAACCGCAAACGCGCTCTAATTAGCAGCTACCACGGTGCCTTGCAGCTTGAGCACCTGAAGACGTACTTCATTTCACCGACCACGGCCCCGGCATCGCGCCCGCGCATCAGCGGCGGGTGTTCGACAAGTTCTTTCGGGTGCCGGCCGGCAATACGGCCGTCGTGCCGGGTTTTGGGCTGGGTTTGTACTACGTGCGAAACGTGGTGGCCGCCCACGGTTGGAAGATGGCACTACATAGCGTTGTCGGTCAGGGCTGCACCTTCACGCTCACGCTGCCGCTGCTGAGAGGAGAGCTGTAACCTATACGCTTAGAGTTGTAAGCTTTGTGTTTAATAGGCCGATGAATAACCAGCATCCAAGGTCTCACCTCTCACTCCTATGGTCTCAGGTCTTACTACTATGCCACTTGCCCGTACGCAGCCCCACATTCTGTATGTCGAGGATGATGTTAATTTGAGCTTCGTCACCCTCGACAATCTGGCGCTGCGCGGCTACCGCGTGACGCACTACTCCGATGGCGCCGCGGCCATAGCTGCCTTCAGCAACGAGCCCACCACCTTTGATTTGTGCTTGCTTGATGTGATGCTGCCCCAGGTAGATGGCTTCGGCCTGGCGCGGCACATTCGGGCGCGTAACCCGCAGGTACCCATTCTCTTTCTGAGCGCCAAATCTCTGAACGAAGACCGAATCATCGGTTTTCAAACCGGCGCCGATGACTATATCGCCAAGCCTTTCAGCATGGAAGAACTGGTGTTGCGCATGGAAGTGTTTTTGCGCCGCCGGGCCGTAGAAACGCCGGCCCGGCCTGTGCATCACCTCGGTAGCTACCAGTTTTACCCCCACGATTTCCGCCTGCTCGGGCCTGGCGGCGAAGCCCGGCTCACTCAGAAAGAAGGCCAACTACTAGCCTTTTTCGCGCAGCATCTCAACCAAGTGCTGCGGCGCGAAGACATCCTACAGGCCCTCTGGGGCGACGACGATTATTTCCTGGGCCGCAGCCTGGACGTATTTGTGTCGCGGCTGCGCAAGTTCCTCCGTCACGACCCGGCCTTGCATCTGCAAACCATTCATCGGGTGGGGTTTGTGCTGCGCACAGAAGCGGAACCAGAGATGCAGAAGATGGTGCAGTAGAGCAGCAGGAAGAACCCCAAAATACTATCTGCTCAGAGCGAAGAATGAACAGTTAGCGCCTCGTGCTTGCCTGCTTCAGGGAGTAGTTGGTAGTAAGTAGCGAGATAAACAGTAGGTGACTCTAGCAGGATTGGCTCTTTGTCTAATAGCCAACTATCTACTAGTTACTACTTGAAGGTTCTATCACTTGGCCGAGTCGGCTGGTTTAACTGAAAAGCTGATGAAGCGGTATGCTAGGGGGGCGATGCTCAGGACGGCGGTCAGGAAAGACTGAATCTCGTTCAGAGCGCTGCGCTGAGTGACGAATATAAACAGCCCGGCGGCGGAGAGCAGCAAGAAAACCGGGAAGCTGCGCTGGCTCCAGGCGCTGTCGCTTTGGGCTTCCTGCTGGGCTTCGCGCTCAATGCGAAGCGCCTGTTCCTGGGGCAAACCCACCAGGATGAAGCTGCGGAAGGTTTCATTGACAATGCGCAGGCCCCGGTGGTCGTACAGGAGCAGGCCACGTTGGAGCAGGTCGTTGATGATTAGGGAGTCTCGGCCATTGACCAAGCCATCCTGTGCCAGGTCGTAGAGCAGATATCGTTCGGTAGGGCTCAGCGTTTCCCAGAGTTGGCGCAGCTGGAACTGGGTCCGGCGCTGAGTGGCCAGAATGATATCTTCCTCCGTGGGCACGTGACTCCTGTAGGCGCTGTCGAGCAGAAAAAACTCTAGCTCTTCCTCCAGCGGCCATAAAACGGGAAGCGCGCGACACTCCACTTTCACAAACCAGCGCAAGGCCACATAAGGCTGCATTTCCTTTTCTAGGGAGGTGTCGGAAACTCCTGGTTGCCAAAGAATACGCCGCATTTCACCCCGGAAATTCTGTTCTTCGGTGGCCAGCTCCTGTGCCAACTCCAGCTTGTCGGGTGGGGCTTGCCAGGGGCGGTCGGGGCACAGAGGAGGTTGCGACTGAGGCGATTCGTAGGCGAATGTGAAGTCGGCCAACGCATCGAGCAGACGGTCGCCTAGCGCCCACACCTGTTGGTGCTGCTCTTTGTTGGGGCACTGCTCGCGGCTGTGCCCGCAGTCGGCAAACAGAGCCGGATGCACCTTCGACACGACCACCACGCGGAAAGCGGGCGGTAGGGTTGACAACTGCTCCAGTACTTCGGTTTTGGCGCGGGTAAACTCCGAATCCTGAGGACGGTAGTCGAAGTGCTCTAGCGCAATGATACGCGGCGCCGGCTTCTGCACGTCGAGCAGAAATTTTTTCGCTTTTTTCAGGAAAGAGCTGGTCGGCGATTGGGATACTAGCTGGCGACAATCGAGGCGCAGCACGCTCGAATGGTCAAAATTCCTCTGAGAGAAAGTGCTGTCGAAGGGGTCAATCAAGTACTGACGAGCGGCCGGTAAAGGCGGGGCCTGATGCACCAATTCTTTCAAACTGAGCAGGTGCAGATTGAACACCCGCCGCGTCAGGACGCGCAGTAGCGCATATAGCACAATGCCCAGTAGCAACGACAAACCCATTTGGCGCAGCCAGCGCACCACGTAACGCGCTGTTGCCTCGTTCCGCACAATGGGTTGGGGCAAATACCAGTGCCGGCCCCAGGCTAAGTCGCTGACGTGGGCCGTAAACCGGGCGTAGGTACCATTGGGACGAGGAATATATGCTTGTAGACGATTATGCTCTCCCCCTTCCCGCGCCGTATGCTCGGTGACCAACAGCGGCGCACGATTTCCCAGAGGTAGGGTGCTTTGGGGAGCTTGAGCCAGGGTGTCGAAGGAAGGATGTAGCCACCGTACCAGCTTGCGCAAATTCTTGGTGGAACGGCTGGGTTGCGCAATGGGCGCAGTAGGTACTACGTTGTAGTAGGTGCCAAAGAAGAAGGGTAGATAGGCCTTGCGGTGCCCTTGTTCCTGGCCGCTTAGCCGCTCCGCGGCGGCCAGGGGCGTTTGCAACTGCTGGTCCAGGCGCAGGTAGGCATAATGCAGCTGTAACTCCCGCTCGACGCGGTAAGCCAGGTGGTAGCAGTAAATAGGAGGCAGAATACTGACCACTACCACCCAGCCGAGCATCATCAGTGCGTAAGCCCGCTGAAACCAGTAAGTAGGATTTCGAGTCTGAAACCACTTGATGGGCCGTGCTTGCGCCACCGCGCCGCGCCGCAGCCATGCGGCAATCCGGGGAAATCTGTGTTGAAACAAGGGGGCGAATGACGTCCGTTGCTCTCTTGCCAGGAAAGACAACCCGAGAAACAGCATCAGCAAGGCCACCTGAAACAGAAGAATGTAGCCACTAGGACCCGCCCAATAAAGCGCCAGCAAGTTGTAGGCTATCACTTCCGCCAGCACCAGGACACTCACCCTGGCTAGGGCTTGGCTTTTTCTGTCGGAAGGCAGTTGCAACTGCCAGAAGCCGAACCCAAAAGTGTAGATGGGCAACAACAGCAGCAGAAATGGCTGTTCGGAGGGCGGCGTACGGTCTGCAAACAGCATGAGCAGGGCCGCCCCACCCGCCAAGGCCACCACAATGCGCCAGTAGGCTGCTTCCCGTTCGGGCCGGGGCCAAAGCCGGCGAAGGCTGTAGCGCAGATTCAGGAGCCGATGGTGGCGCGGCAGCACCAGCACGTAAAGGCCGAGGAACAGCAGGTGCCCCAGACCAATAGCGCCTAGCAGCGTGGCCGCTAGGCTGAGCGTTTGCATCTGACGGGCCTGGATTGCCCGCAGGTCGGCCATGGTCATTAGGTACAGCGGCCAGGTGCCTAGCCGCCGGATGCATACGCGCTGATAATGCCCTTGGTACTGAACAACGCCCTGCGTCATTTCTTGGGTGAGTAGGGCAGTGCGCAGTAACGCAACCGGCTCGGTGTCCTGAAATAGGTTTTCGCTCAGACTCAGGCGGTCATCGGAATGAAACTGAACTTCACCTTGCTCATCCAGCACGCAGAAACTGTAGCCGGGCGGCAGCAGCGGAGCCGAGAGCGAACGAAGCTGGGTGGTGTAGATGCTCAGCACCGATTGTACGCTGCTGTCGGTTTTCGCCAGGCGGCGCGCCCCTCCTTCTTGGGAGAAAGACTGGCGGCTCGGCCGTGCAAATACCGCCGCCTTTTCGCCCTTGCGGCCGTAACGGACCACCGAGGCCAGTCGGAAAAGCGTGTCGCTCAAGTTCGTACTGTCAGGGGAGGAATCTGCCGGAAACCGCCACAGGTCGCCTTTGAGTGCTTGCTGCATGTACTCCCGGTCTTGCAGGCTAGGGTTGAATCTAGTGGAGAGCTTATCTACGAACACCAATCCTTCCCCTTGGCGGTCCAGCCACTGTATTCGGTCGATGGGGGCTTGCCAGACGCGGGGGTCATTGTTCAAGCCCACAGCGGCCGGGAGAAGCTTGCTGGCGGGCAGGTAGTTTTCTGTCGGCGCGGTGGTCTTGTCTAGATACAGCTTGCGGAGCTTCGCTTGGCTTTTTTCCTGTTGGCTTAGCTGCTTCTGGGCTTCGGCGCGGCGCAGGCCGGCCTCCGCCGCGCGCAACGTGGCCCGTATATCGCGCAGCTCCTGGGTCAGTGCCGTTTCCACGGTCCCCGAGAGCTGCCGAAGCTGGGCATCCAACAGATCGGGCTCCAAGTCATACTTGGCAACCGGCGAGAGCGAGAGCAGCATCAGAAAAGTGGTACCGAACACCAACGACAGCCCGCACTGCACCACGTCGTTTCGGCTGAGTCGCTCGCGGGCATTCATGAATACTATCTTCATGTACGGCAGCGCCAGCAGCCCGAGCAGGATAACCGCCAAAGCCACTTCCAGCACACTGTCGGGTAGGGCTAGCTGCTTGTTCCGAAACTCCGCGGTAGGGACGGCCCCCGCCAGCAGCCAGGTGGTGGTGCCGCTCACTCGTATTGGTTCCACAAACAGCTGGTACGACTGCCCATTGATAGCCAGTTCCACCTGGCGCGGGGCCAGAATGCCGGTGGTGTCCCGGAGCCAGCGCGGCGCCTTGCTGGTGGCCCCGCCGGAAAACTGCACGGTGGCGGGAGCCGGAAAGGTGCTGTAGTACACCTGATTGAGCTGCGGCACGGTGCCCCCAGACTCCTCGGGGCCAATAACGAGAAAGTCCCGGAACGCGTCGGGCCGCAGCAGGTTGTGCACAAAATCAGCCATGGAAGTGGAACTGACCACGTTTTGCCGGGCATCGAACACGTGCTCAAACTGAACTTGCTGGCGGGCGGGCAGCCAGCGGATTCCCACCAGCTCGCCCACGCTGCGAGGATCATCGGGGTTGGCCGATGGCTTCAGCGCCTCAAAAACGGGCGTGTTCAACCGTTGGCGCTGCCACTCTCGCCGCAATGAATCCGCTACTTTCTTGTACAGTGCCAGCTCGTTACCATTGCTTGGGACCTGGCCGCAACGGGAAAGCTGCCGCTGGCAGACGCCGTGCTGAATTTCGCGCCGCATGGCGTCCACCCGCTTGCCATACGCTTGGCCTTTGTTCTGGAGGTTCTCGCCAATGCGGCTCATCACCCGGAAATAGCGCGCCCGCAAGTAGGCTTCCCGCGCGGGCAAGTAGCCCAGAGTGTAATAGGCCACGCCCAGCCCCAGCAGCAGACTCAGGCTAATCGTGACGGCGTGGCGCCGCAGAGATTCCGTGACAAAGTTCATAGCTCGTCCGCTCATGCCCGCTAGGCCACTAGTCTTCCTGCAAGTAAGCTGGCATCAGGCCACCGGGCCATTCCAACTCGATAAGCTGCTGGCGGCGTTTCCGAACCATGTGCCGGGAGCGGGCCACTACTTCCACCTTGGCAGCTCGCAACGCCTTGTACGCCTCCCAGTCGAAGTTCTTCAGAAAGGCCACCGCACCGCGCACGCCCACGGCGAAGAGCTTACGTTTTTCCTCGGCCGGCATGTCGAAGGCCAGCCAGTTGAAGCCTTCCACGTTCAGGCAGTGCACCAAATGGCGATAGTCGGAATTGCGGCGGATGAAGTCGGCGTCGTACTGCGAGCGGGCCGCGTCGAAAATGGCGCCCAGGTATTGCAGCACCGAGTCGGTGGGGCGCAGGCTGGCCCGCTCCGTGCCCAGCTTCACGCCGAAGGTGGGCGCGGCCGGCACCTGGGTGTTGTCGTGGAAGACGTTGATGGGGAAGTTGGAGATGATGCCGCCGTCCACGAACAGCGCCTCTTGCGGAATGGGACCGAGGTACCCCAGCGCGTCCCAAGCCTGGCGGTAGCTGACGTGAGCGGCGCTGCTAGGGTCGCGGCCCGGCAGGTTGGTGCAGCGGTAGGGTTGGAAAAACATCGGCACCGACATGGAGGCTCGCACCAGCTGCGCCGGGCTGGTTTTTCGCCAGTCTTCCCAATAAAGCGGGGCCATTTCGGGGAAGATGACTTTGGTTTGGGTGCTGATGTCGGCCGTGATAATGGCTAGTCGGCTCAGCATCTCGGGCTGGTAAGCCACCTCAGTGGCGATGTTGCTGATGGGCGAGGGCCGACGGCGCAACCCACCGGGCGGCACCTCTGCCCGGCGTGCCAGCAAGGCTTCGATGCTGTTCGCCCCTTTCTCGTGCAGCAGCCGTTCCAGCCAGCGCGTGAAGTTGTCGCCCGGGTGCAGGCCATAGTCCTGGCTGATGTCTTTGCGCACCGACCAGGCTGAGTGGATGTCCTCCACCTTATCGACCTTGCGTTTCAACCAGCCCATCACGCCTGTATCCGTGATGTCGGGCTCTAGCAGCTCCCTGGTGAAGCCGGTAGCATTTTCGTTGCCATCCACGAAGTCGTAGAAATTCTGGTTGGCCAGCTGCTCAATAATCCAGTTGGTGGAGGTTTCGTGGCGCGGACCGGCGGCGGCCATCAGCAGCGCGTTGATGGAGCCGGCCGAGGTGCCACCGAGTTGCAAAAACCGGATGCCCACCTGCTCCATTGCGTAGACGTAGCCCACCAAAGCAATGCCGAGCATACCGCCGCCCTCCATCACGAGGTCCACGTACTGGTGGCGGTAGCCGCGCGCGTCGGGCGGCAGCGTGTCCGTAATGTCCGAAACCGACCAGTCCGGCCGGTCGGCCAGGTAGTTGTGCAGCTCGTACATGTCAGCATGGACGTGGCTTATGAAGTCCTGGGGCGTGAGGGGAGGAATAGTAGTGGAGGAAGCCATAGCAGCTGGAAGAAACAGGAAGAGATACAGTGGAGAAGGCAAGCCCCGCCAGACGCCGGCGGGCAGGTAGTGGCTAAGCATCAATAGCTCCTCGTGCGTCTAGCGTCTAGAGCAGCCAACCGAACCCGCCCGACTACTGGTGAAGTCGATTTGCCGAAACTTGGTGAGCTGAGCCACGAAGCTGAGAGCCTTGTCGAGTAGCGTCGGCCGGTCGTGGTGCCAAACGCAGCTCTTCGTTTTGGGCTGCTGGTTTTGCTGCTGGTTGTCGGTCTTGAAGCTGTGCCCAAACGGCTTCATACTGGGGTGGCAATGCAGGTCGATAACAAGGTCCATAACGCAACGATGAGGTAACGCCCGGCCGGAATGGTCCCGGGCAAGAAAACACGCAGCAATGCCTAGACTGCTTTTGGCAGCCTAGCCCAACGGTGGTAGGGTAGGACGAGGAACGGGGAGTCTGGCGCGGGTGTGCACGAAACCAGGAGAGGAGGCAGCAGCCCTCGGGCTGCCGGGCACAGGAAATAATATCTTCCGAAAGGCTGCCGGGCTAAAGCCAGAAACCTGCTTCGGGGTATAGCATGAGGAAAAAGTAGTACAGTTTATCTACAATCACAACCTGGGCGCCATAAAATTGAGCACGGTGCGTAAAATAGACCAGCATACGGATGCTTTGCACTCAACTGGCTAGAAATGAAGCAAAAGTCCTTGCGGCTACGCGGCCACCTCAGCGGCCGTGCCGGCCGAAGCAGCGGCGGGCCGGGCAGGTGCGTCGAAGAGCATTTCGTTGAGGCGGGCGCGCAGGTCGGCCGGGGCCAGGTTGCGGAATACTTCACCGCCGCGCACCAGCGAAATCTGGCTGGTTTCCTCGCTCACTACCAGCACCACGGCATCCGTTACCTCGGTCAGCCCAATGGCGGCGCGGTGGCGCAGACCTAGCGCGGCGGGCACGTCGGGGTTTTCGCTCACCGGCAAAATGCAGCGCGCCGCCTTGATGCGGCCCCCGCTAATGATGACGGCGCCGTCGTGCAAGGGGCTGGTTTTGTTGAAGATGCTCAGTAGCAAACGTTTGCTGACCACGGCATCGATAAGGTCGCCAGTGTCGCCGAAGGGTTTGAGGTCGGAAGCCAGGCTGAACGCAATGAGGGCGCCGGTTTGCTTGCTGGCCAGGCTTTTGGCCGCTTCCACGAAGGGCGTCACCGTAATACGGTCGGCTTCGGTATCGCGGCGCCAAGGGAACACGCGCACCCGCTCGAAGGCCGTTACCTTGCCAATGTTGAGCAGGAACCGCCGGATTTCCTGCTGAAACAAGATGATGCCGGCCAACACGCCCACGCTCATAAACTGCCCCAGAATGCTGGTCAGCAGCTCCATGTCGGCGGCTTTCACTACCAGATAAAACAGGTAGATGGACATGAAGCCCAGGAAAATCTTCAGCGCCACGCTTCCCGTCAGCAGCTTGTAGAGCTGATAAAACAACAACGTGACCAGTAGCACGTCCACGACGTCTATCCAGCCAATGCGCAGGAAGCCGATGGAGAAAGAGCCAATCACGGGGAGAGCACGGGGTAAGTGGTGGAAACGAGCTGCACGGTTTGCATGGCCTCGGCTACGTCGTGTACGCGCAGCAGCCGGGCCCCGTTGAGCAGCGCCAACGTATTGACGGCAATAGTACCGGTGAGGGCTGCATCGGGCGAGAGACCAAGCGGTTTATACACGAGTGTTTTGCGGGAAAGCCCCGCCAAAATTGGTAGGCCGAGCACGCGCAGTTCCGGCAGCCGGCGCAGCAGTTCGTGGCTCTGAGCGGGAGTCTTGGCGAAGCCAAAGCCAGGGTCCAGGATGATATCCGTAACACCGGCGGCGCGCAGCTGGGTCAGCTTGTCGCGGAAGTAGCGCACCAGCTCCAGCACAATGTCGCCTTCGTAGTGGGTGTGCTGGGTCATGGTTTGGGGCGTGCCGCGCATGTGCATCAGCACGTAGGGCACGCCGAGGCGGCCGGCCGTGGGCAGCATGTCGGCATCCAACTCGCCGCCGCTGATGTCGTTGAGGATGTCGGCGCCGGCGGCTACGGCCTCGGCGGCCACACCGGCCCGGAATGTATCGACGGACAGGAAAGCTTCTGGGAAGGCGCGGCGCACGGCGGCCACGGCGGGCAGCAGGCGGCGCTTCTCTTCGTCTTCGGGGATGTGCTCGGCGCCCGGCCGGGAAGAATATCCGCCCAGATCAAGCACGGCGGCTCCGGCGCGCAGCATGGTTTCAGCGCGGCGCAGCAGCTCATCTTCGGCTCCTACCCGGCTGCCTTCGAAAAAGGAGTCGGGCGTGAGGTTGAGGATGCCCATTACCTGGGGCCGGCGCAGGTCGAGGACGCGCCCGCCGGGGCAGCGAAGCGTGTGCGCAGCGGGAAAACACGTCGTATCTTGCACGGCCTGGAAGTGGGGGCGCGGTTGCCCACGCCCGTTTGAGTAAGAGTGAAAGTGCGTCGCACGCCTATTCAGTACAACAAACGTGGCAGGCGGGAGCCGCGGAGCTAAAACACAGCCCGCTCCGCCTTCATGGGCGCGTGCGACACGCCCTACGCCGATTGCCGACGCCTACGACAACAAAATAGCCTCAAAAACTTGGAGAATCAAACCCAGCTCGATTACGACCGAATTATAACGCAGTGCCGCGCGTTGTTTCTGGCTAAAACTCACGACTACGGCACCGCCTGGCGCATCATGCGCCTGCCTAGCATCACCGACCAGATTTACATCAAAGCCCAACGCATCCGCAGCATTCAGGAAAAAGGCACCCAGCTAGTAGCCGACGATGTGGACTCCGAGTTCGTGGCCATCATCAACTACTGTGTGATTGCGCTGATGCAGCTCCGGCTGACCGCCGACGCCCCGCTGGACCTGACGCCCGAAGAAGTAGCCGCGGCCTACGATCAGGAAACGGCGGAAAACCGTCACTTACTGTTCGCCAAAAACCACGACTACGGCGAAGCTTGGCGCCAGATGCGTATTGAAAGCATCACCGACATTATTCTGATGAAGCTGCACCGCACCAAGCAGATCGAGGACCTGGCCGGCCACACCCGCGTATCGGAAGGAGTGGAGGCTAATTATCGCGACATGCTGAACTACGCGGTGTTTGTGCTCATCAAGAAGAGGCTGGCCGGCCCCAATGCCTAGGGTCTTGCATGGGCGCGTATCTTGCGGCGCCTTAGCGCGGCGGCATCTGCCAACCTGGTTTCGCGTATGTAGCTAGTGGCTAACGGGTACTCAACTGAAGGTTTCAAGACCGGAGCTTCCAAGTCCTCAACAACCTATATGAAACTATTCACCAAAGTCTGCTGGCTGTTGCTGGGGGCGCTGTTTATTTTCTCCGGCCTGATCAAGCTGAACGACCCCGTGGGTACGGCCCTCAAGCTGGAAGAATACTTCGACGTGTTTGCCGAAGATTTCGGCAGCTTCTTTCTGATTTTCAAGGGTGTTTCGCGCACCATGAGCATCTTCCTCAGCTCGCTGGAAGTAGTGCTGGGCGTGGCGCTGCTGCTGCGTTGGATGCTGCGCCAAACCATGTGGGTGCTGCTGGCGCTGCTGCTCTTCTTCGCCTTCCTCACGTTCTACTCGGCTGCCTTCAACAAAGTCACGGACTGCGGCTGCTTCGGCGACTTTATCAAGCTCACGCCCTGGCAGTCGTTCAGCAAAGACGTGGTGCTGATTGGGTTGTGGCTGGTAGTGTTCTTCAACCAACGCTACCTGCGCTACAGCTTCGCCAAGGGTCAGCTGGGCGTGATGTACATTACGCTGGCCTGGGCCGTTGCCATCGGGATTGGGGTGCGGGCCTTGGGCCATTTGCCCTATTTTGATTTCCTGCCTTACAAAGTCGGCAACAACATCGGGCAGCTGATGAAGCCGCGCGAACAAGCCCGCTACCAGTACGTGATGGAGCGGAACGGCGAAACCAAAACCTTCGACCAGTATCCCACCGACTCCACCTGGAAATACAAGAGTATGGTGTCGTTGAACCCCGAGGCCTCGAAGCCGCTCATCACCGATTTTGAGGTATCGGACGTGGATGGAAACTCGTACACGCAGGAACTGCTGAAGGGCAACAAGCTGGTACTCATCGTACAAAACACCAACAAGACCGACCGGGAGCGGTTCCAGCAGCTCAACAAACTGCTCGAAGAGGCGGCTACCTCGCGCCGCAAGTTGCAGGCCATCACCATCACCAGCACCAGCCCCGATAAGTTCGATTCCTTCCGCCACGACGTGAATCTGGCCACGCCCTACTACTTTGCCGACGCCACCGTGCTCAAGTCCATGATTCGCTCCAACCCCGGCCTAATGGTGCTGAAAGACGGCACCGTGCTAGCCAAATATCACTACCACGACATCCCCGCGCTGTTTGAGGTAGAGAAGCTGTTTTGAGTTTAGGTGATTAGGTGAGTAAGTAATTGGGTGAGTAGGTTGTAGGGCCGGTAGCGCGAAGCTCCGGCTTCGCGGCTCGTTGAACGACTCGCGGCCGCGCCGTAACAACGATTATCGTTCAACTTCAGCAACGATGCGCGAAGCGGGAGCTTTGCGCTACAGGCCTATTACTTCCTCACCTAATCACCCAATTACCTACTCACTTAATCACCACATGCTCTCCTTTCTACTGCGCCGGCTGGGGCAGGGCCTGCTGATTCTGGCGGGCGTGGCTCTCACCGTATTTTTCCTGTTTCAGGTGCTGCCCGGCGACCCGGTGGCGCTGCTGGCCGGCCAACGTAGCGACGCCGCCACCCGCGCCGCCATAGCCGCCGACCTGGGCCTCGACCAGCCCATGCCCGCGCAACTGATCGGCTACCTGAATGATGTGTCGCCGGTGGGCGTGCACCCGCGCGACTCGGTGGGCGTGGCGAAGTACGGGGGCTGGACGTTGTTGCCGCTGGGCAAGCAGGCCGTAGTGCTGAAGACGCCTTATTTGCGCCGCTCTTTCCAAAGCAACAAAGAGGTGCTGAGCATCCTGCTCGACCATTTTACGGGTACGCTGTGGCTGGCTTTGGCCGCCATGCTGCTGGCGGCCGTGCTGGGCATTGCGTTTGGCGTGGTAGCCGCGCTCCGCCCGCACTCCTGGCTCGACCGGGCCCTCATCACGACGTCCGTGCTGGGTATTTCGGTGCCGTCATTTGTGGCTGGGATTCTGATTGCCATCACGTTTGGCTTCTACTGGAGCCACTGGACGGGCCTCAACCTGACGGGGCAGCTCTTCGAGACGGACGCCTTCACGGGCCGCCACTTGGTGTTGCGCAACCTGCTGCTGCCGGCATTCGCGCTGGGTATTCGGCCGCTGGCCGTTATCACGCAACTCACCCGCTCCTCCATGCTCGACGTGCTGGGCCAGGACTACATTCGTACGGCGCGGGCCAAGGGGCTTTCCGGCTACCGCACCGTGTTGGGGCACGCTCTGAAAAACGCGCTGAACCCCGTGGTTACGGCGGTGTCGGGCTGGCTGGCCTCGCTTATGGCGGGGGCGTTTTTCATCGAGTACATCTTCAACTGGAAAGGCCTCGGTACAGTCACGCTACGTGCCGTCGAAAACCTGGACTTTCCGGTGGTAATGGGTGCTACTATCTTTATTGCGGCGCTATTCGTGCTCGTCAATATCGCCGTTGATGTGCTGTACGCCGTGCTGGACCCGCGGGTAAGATTGGGTTCGTAGGCAACTTAAGTCGCGTCAGTGGTGGAACCCCATCGGGGCAGCACTCGGCAATGTGCGTGTCGCCCTGATGGGGCTTTCCCAACGTTGTGCTCGTTGTCTCTACCGATATGCCGCCCCGCCGGGGCTTGACTTTTCGTAACTTCCGTTAGCTGCTCTCTTCAAGGCTTTTGAGCTGGTAACTTCGCGGTGCCCGAATAGTCTTACCGGCTGCCGTTGCTGAGTTTAGTTACCAATGAGTGGGTAGTTGGCAGGTCAAGCTTCTATTGTACAGTTGAAGTGATGATATTATCAGATATTATATCAGCCGTTGCGCCACATCCACCAGCTTGCTTTAAGCGCAGCGACAATTCGCAACCACTAACTCACAATTTTCTGATGAGGCTTTCTTTAATTGGCATGCCGGGCGCCGGAAAGTCCACGCTGGGCCATGCCTTAGCGGTGGCTTACGAGGTGCCTTTTCTAGACCTTGACCGGGAAATAACCCGCCGGGAAGGCCGAAGCATTGCGGCCATTTTTGAGGCGGAAGGCGAAGGCTATTTTCGGGAGCGCGAGGCGGCTGTGTTGCGGGAAGTAGTAGCAGCGCCGGGGAATTTCGTGCTGGCGACGGGCGGCGGCACGCCGTGCTTCCACCAAAACATGGAAGTGCTACTCGAAACCGGCCCCGTGCTGTACCTAGACGCGCCCGTGGAAGCGTTGGTTGAGCGCATGCACCGCTCGGCCACTGTGCGCCCGCTGCTAGCTGGCGCCCCGGATGCCGAGGCGCTGGAGCGTCGTTTGCGTGAAACCTTGGAAGCCAGAAAGCAGTTCTACGACCGCGCACCACTGCGCTGCACACCGCCCGCCTGCACCATAGTCGGTGTCCGCCGGCTGCTCGACCACTACACTTCTACTGCGTGATGGCCGGTCGTTTGCGCTGTGGTTTGTACTTTTGTCCCCCGAAATCAGACCTTTCCCTGATATGTCTATGCAACCTGCCGCTCCCGAAACCGAACTGCGCATGGCCGTGAAAACGCCCGACGTGGTGAAGCCCAAACACAAAGGCTCGGCACAGCTCTTCCAGAACCCGGTGCTGGAGCGTCTCTCGCACACGCATATTGCGTTGCCGGTATCCATTTTCGTGCTTACGGCGGCTATCAGCCTCTACTACGGACTCACGCGTGGCTTCATCTCGGGCTTGTCGGCTTTTGGGTTGTTTCTGGTGGGCTGGTTTATGTTCACGTTCGTGGAGTACGTGATGCACCGCTACCTGTACCACATTCCGGCTACTACGCCCAAACGAGCCAAGTTTCAGTACACCATGCACGGCGTGCATCACGAATATCCGAAGGATAAGACCCGCTTGGCTATGCCGCCCATCATCACGGTATTTGTGACCTCGCTGCTATTTTTCCTCTTTCGGTTTGCGTTTGGCAGCGCGGCGTTTGGCATTCTGGCGGGCTTCGTGTTTGGCTACGCGCTGTATCTGTTTGTGCACTACGCCATTCACGTGTACGCTCCCCCCAAAAACTTCCTGAAAGTATGGTGGCACCACCATGCTCAGCACCACTACCGGCAAGACGAAATTGCTTTCGGCGTAAGCACTACGCTCTGGGACCACATCATCGGTACCATGCCTGACCGGAAAATGGAAGCTGGGAAGTGAGTATGGGGAAGTTAGGCATGAGAAGTTGAATGGCTGTTTGTGCAGCGAGCTTGCTTCCCTCAGCCAACAGAAAGTATTCGACGCAAAAAGGCAGCCCGTGGGCTGCCTTTTTTTATGGGGTTCTATTTTGGGCAGGGCTTTAGCGCCGGATTCGCCTCACGACGAACCACAGGAGCAACACCACCAAGAATACCCCGATGAGGCCAGTCCAGGCACCGGCTTTGAAGATGGAGCCGATGGCATCACAGCTGCTTGCAGTGAAGGCTAGAAGTACAAAAAGCAGGGCCAGTAGCGGACGGTAGGAGTTCATAGCAGAGGAAGGCTAAGGAGAGACACCTGCCCCAGCATGGAGCATTAGCCTTAGGTACTGAGTTGAGAAGGAAAAAGTTAAGTTCTGCTTGCCGGCGGTAGGTGGGTTGCGGGCTGTGAGGCTGTGCAGTTCACTCCGCTGTTGTTGCGGTTCGCTCCCTTCATATGGACCTTGGCTCCAGGGGGCGTATCCGAGGATATGGGCGTCGAGTTTGAGGAACAAAAAACTTCCATTCCTCACCCTAAACCGTTGCAATCATGCACAGCGTCACTACTTCTCTCAGTACCTTTTTCCGGCGAGCCTTCACGGTGCTGGCTCTGGGTTCTGCTCTGTTCACCACCGCCTGCGACGATGACGACGATGACAATGTTACGCCCCCGCCATCCGGCAGCAGCAACATTGTGCAGGTAGCATCGGCCAACCCCGATTTCTCCACCCTGGTAGCCGCCGTAACCAAGGCTGACTTAGCCACCACGCTCAGCGGCACGACGCAGCTGACCGTGCTGGCCCCCACTAACGCGGCCTTCGCCAAGCTGGCCGGCACTCCACTTGATGCCTTCAGCACGGCCGCGAAAATCAACGCCGTAACCGATCCTGCTCAGGTTGCTGCTTTGCGCTCGGTACTGCTCTACCACGTGCTGGCCGGCAAGAAAGCCGCCGCCGATTTCCCCAGTGGCTCCAGCGCCCAAGTGACGCAGAAGCCGGCTTCGTCGGGCATCAATGATAATAGCGTTTATCTATCCAAGAATGGCAGTAACATCTTTATCAACGGTGGTACAAAGGTGGTAACGGCTGATGTAGGAGCTTCCAACGGCGTTATTCACGCCATTGATAATGTGCTGCAACCGCCCACGCAAACCATTGCTGGCCTTGTATCAGCTAGCGCTGGAGCCACCCCGCCGCAATTTACCCAGCTGCTCCGGGCTCTGCAGCGGCCTGCCGCATCTGCTTTACTCACGGCCGCCACTACTGCTGGTTCTAACCTAACGGTGTTTGCTCCGACCGATGCCGCTTTCCAGGCCCTGCTCACGACCCTGAACCTAACGAACATCGACCAGGTGCCTGACGCTACCTTGGTGAGTGTGCTACAGCTGCACATCGTGAACAACGCCCGCGCTTTCTCGTCTGACCTAAGCGACAACCAGAGTGTTACTACCCTCGGCGGCAACGTAACAATAGGCGTAAATGGCGCGGCCGTAACGGTACGCGGCGCGGGCAATGTCATGACGGCCGCCAACGTAGCTACAGCTAACGTACTGGCCACAAACGGCGTGGTACACGTTATTGACCGGGTATTGCTGCCCGCCATGGCAGCTGGTCCCGGCAACATTGTGCAGGTAGCAACTAGCAACTCGGACTTCTCCATCTTAGTGGCCGCCGTAGCAAAAGCCGACTTAGTTGCTACGCTCAGCAGCACCACCCAACTTACGGTGCTGGCCCCCACCAACGCGGCCTTTGCCAAGCTGGCCGGCACTCCTCTTGATGCCTTCAGCACGGCCGCGAAAATCAACGCCGTAACCAATCCTGCTCAGATTGCTGCCTTGCGCTCGGTACTGCTCTACCACGTGCTGGCTGGCCGCAAAACCGCTGCTGATTTCCCGAACGGTTCTAGCGCCCAGGTGACGCAGAAGCCGACTTCGGCGGGCGTTAACGACAACACGGTATATGTGTCGAAGAACAGCAATGGCGTCTTCTTCAACGGTGGTACGAAGGTGGTAACGGCCGATGTCGCTGCTTCTAACGGCATCATTCACGCCATCGACAACGTACTGCTGCCGCCCTCCCAAACGCTTGCCGGTTTCGTAGCTGCTAGCGCCACGGCCGCTCAGCCGCAGTTCGTACAGCTGCTCCGCGCTCTGCAACGGCCCGCTGCCTCAGCTCTGCTTGCCGCCGCTACGGCTCCTGGCTCCAACCTGACGGTGTTTGCTCCGACCGATGCCGCTTTCCAGGCTCTGCTCACGACCCTGAACCTGAACAACCTCGACCAAGTGCCCGATGCTACGCTGGTGAGCGTGCTACAGTTGCACATCGTGAATAACGCCCGCGCTTTTTCTTCTGACCTGACAAACAACCAAGTCATTGCCACCCTTGGCGGCAACGTGACGGTAGGTGTCAACGGCGCAAACGTAACGGTACGTGGCCAAGGCAACGGTAATACGCCGGCTAACGTGGCTATTGCCAACGTGCTGGCTACCAACGGCGTGGCCCACGCCATCGACCGGGTGCTGCTGCCCTAATCCCCAACGACCTGCATAAGTCGCATCGCGCCGCCGCAGTTGACTGTGGCGGCGCGTATGCGTTGCGGACTCAGGCCATCCGGCTAGTACCGTGGCCGTTTGCTTGCCCATCTATTCGGGAGTGGACTTCGTAGGTAGCGCATTGTTGCGGAGCGAGGGTAGGCACGAGTTTGATTTTTTGCACTAGCTTCCCTGCCGCTCCTCTGGTCAGACCCTTTACTGCGCCATATGTTTTCCGTCCGCTACCGCTACGCTCTTATTCTGCTGTTGGCGGTGTACACCTACACCAACGTGCTCTTCATGGAAGTGATGCGTTACTACGGCCTGTCGGTGCCCACGGGCTGGGTGCTGGCGCTGTTTGTGGTGGTGGTGGCCCTGATTTGGGAAGGCAACCATTTGGTGGAGCGCTATTTGCCGGAACTGGGCCGCTTGCTTGGCGGCAAGGTGCACCCGCTCATTATTACGTTCGGGCTGAGTTTGGTTGTGACACTTATAGGTGTGGCGGTGCCGTCGTTTGTGCTGGGGCGCTACATCTATCCGGTACCCGATACGCAACTGCAGTTGGGCTTGAAGCTGGTGCTGGTGCTGGGTTTTCGGATCAACCTGTTTCTGAACACGCTCAACGCTATTTTCTACTTTCTGCGAGAACTGCGCCACAGCCAGGTAGAAGCCGCTGAGCTGAAGAAAACGAGCTTGCAGGCCCAGTTTCAGTCGCTCAAAGACCAGGTAAATCCGCACTTCCTGTTCAATAACCTGAACGTGTTGTCGTCGCTGGTGCACAAGGATGCCGACCAGGCCACGGAGTTTATTCAGCAACTGGCCAAGGTATACCGTTACGTGCTGCAAAACCAGGAAAAAGAACTCGTGGAAGTGGGTTCCGAACTGGAGTTTATGGAAGCTTACGTGTATTTGCTGCGCACCCGCTTCCACGAAAACCTCGACATCAGCATTGATGTGCCAACGCACCTGCTGCAACGCTACACCGTGCCGGTGGCTTTGCAAATGGTGGTGGAAAATGCCCTCAAACACAACATCAGCTCCAAAAACAAGCCTTTGCGCATCGAAGTGTACGCCGAGGCCGACCAGCAGTTGGTGGTGCGCAACAACTTGCAACCCCGGCCGGTGGTGGAGGCTTCCACCAACTTGGGCCTCAAGAACATCATGCGCCGCTACGGCTTCGTGAGTGAGCGGCCGGTGGAAGTGGTGCGCGACGATGCCTCGTTTAGTGTGAAACTGCCGTTGCTGCAAGGAGCCTTCTGATGGATATTCTCATTGTTGAAGACGAGCAGCTAGCCGCCGAGCGCCTGGCTTCCCTGCTCACGACCTACGACCCCGCGTTCCGGGTGCTGGACTGCCTCGATACCGTGGAAGACACGGTGCAGTGGTTCAAGAGCCGGCCCGTGCCGCAGTTGCTCATGCTCGACATTCACTTAGCCGACGGGCTGGGCTTCGATATTTTCCAGCAGGTGGACGTGCGCTGCCCCATCATTTTCACCACCGCCTACGACCAGTACGCCATTCAGGCCTTTAAGGTCAACAGCATCGACTACCTGCTCAAACCCATTGCTTTCCCCGATCTGGCCCGCGCCATCGACAAGCTCCGGCTTCTGAGCGCCGAGCCCACTGAAGCACCTTCGACCACCGATTTCCGGCAGGTAGCGGCGGCCGTGCGCGAGTTGCGCAAAACCTACAAAACGCGCTTCATCGTGCGTTTTCACGACCGTATCCTGTTCAAGACGACCGATGAAATTGCCTACTTCTGCGCCGATGGCAAAGTGCTCTACCTCACCACGCTCGACCAGCGCCGCTACATTGTGGATTACACCTTGGAACAGCTAGAGGAACTGCTCGATCCGGCCGACTTTTACCGGCTCAACCGCAAGTTCATGGTTCGGCTGGCGGCTATCAAGGACATTCGTACCTACCTTGGGGGCCGCCTGAAATTGCTTTTGCAGCCACCCACCGATGCGGAAGTTATTGTGAGCCGGGAGCGAGTAGCCGACTTCAAAAGCTGGCTGGATAAGTAAATAAGGCGTAGGATGCGTCGTTTTTTGCCAACTTGCCGCCACAAGCCCCTGCTTTTGACTGCCAGTATTCTGCTTATGGCTCGCCTTCTTTTTCTCAGCCTGCTCGTGCTCTGCGGCTTTTCCAGCCAGGCGCAACGGCCCACCGAGGATGTGCTGTACCTGAAAAACGGCTGGGTGCTGCGCGGCCGGCTCTTGTCGGCACCCGATGCCCCCACCGTAAGGCTACAAACCACCGACCGGAACGTCTTCGTGTTTACGCGCCCAGAAGTGGACTCGCTGCGCCAGGAGGCAACACCGCCCAATACGCTGCAGAATTATAAGCGGCGGGGTTTTGCTCATTTCACGGAGCTAGGTGCCTTAGCGGGCCGCAACACTAGCAGCTCCACCAATACGTCGGCCTTTTCCTTCCAGACCGTCAACGGCTTCAAGTTCAACCAGTGGCTGTACACGGGCCTCGGCGTGGGCGTCGATTTGTACGCCACGCAAAGCCTGCTGCCCCTTTTCGGCAGCGTCCGGGGCGACTTGCTGAGCCGCGGCACCCTCATTCCTTTCTACTTCGTCGATGCTGGCTACGGCATCAACATCACCGGCGAGGACGATACGCTCGTACAACCCATAACGTACTCGGGCGGCGGGCTGTTTGCTTCGGGAGTAGGCCTAAAGGTGCTGTTCAACAACAGCACCAGCTTCCTCATCAGCGTCGGCTACCGGTCCCAACGCACCACGCTCAGTCGCCCCAACACCCCCGATGAGCCCGTGACTTTCCAGCGTATAGCAGTGCGGGCTGGCTTTGCTTTTTGATAAGCTAAGCTGATGGCAGAGTTGCGGGTTGAGCTACGGCACCCCTAGCTACTCCAGATTACGGCCGACAACAGCTAGAAAGCTATAAGCTAGTTCCCCTCCTTAAAAGATGAGGGGAACTAGCTTATAGCTCTAATCCACAACTTCGGATATAGTACTACGGCACCCGTTCGCCGCGCCGAATGTTGTAGGGTCCGAATGCAAATCCTGCACATCCGGCAGCCGACGTTGCCGGTTTTATTTGTGGCGGCAGTTCCGGGCTGGGTTTGGTCTGGTTGAGCAGCCGCGCCTCTTACCATGAATCATCTCCAGAATTCCGCGCCTAGTATCCCGGACGTTGCGCCGGCTCCGGCTGCCGCTGATACCGAAACCACCATCCTCAACATCGAGGGCATGACCTGCGCTTCCTGCTCCAATTTCGTGGAGCGGACACTGAGCCGCACGCCCGGCGTGCAACGGGCCACCGTGAATTTGGCCAGCGAAAAAGCCACCGTGGAGTATGTACCCGCTCAAATAAACCGCGCCGGGCTGAAAGCCGCCGTGGAGCAAGCTGGCTACGGTGTGCACGAACCCGCCGCGCCAGTTGCAGGGATATTAACGGCCGATGATGAACTGGCCCAGCGCAAAGCCACCGCTTACGGCCAATTGCTGCGCCGGTTCCAGGTGGCCGTGGTGCTGGCGGCCATCATTATGCCCCTGAGCATGTTGATGCTGTGGCCCGCCCTTATGGAGCGCGTATCGATGCCCGTGCTCAACTACGTGCAGCTGCTTCTGACGCTGCCCGTGCTACTCTACAGTGGCCGGGAGTTTTACGTGGCGGCCTGGAACGGCCTGCGGCACCGTACTGCCAGCATGGATACGCTTATTGCCGTGGGCACCGGCGCGGCGTTTTTGTATAGCCTTGCCGCCACGCTCGTGCCGCACTGGTTCATGCGCCAAGGCCTTATGCCGGAAGTTTATTACGATACTACGGCCACCATCATTGCCCTCATTCTGCTCGGAAAAGTACTCGAAAGCCGGGCCAAGCAACGCACCTCGGCCGCCATTCGGGCCCTGATGGGACTGCAAGCCAAAACGGCCCGCGTAGTGCGCCACGGCCAGGAAGCAGATATTCCGCTGGAAGAAGTACGGCTCGGCGATGTAGTAATAGTGCGCCCCGGCGAAAAAGTGCCCACCGACGGTGTGGTACTCGACGGCCGTTCCGCCGTGGACGAATCCATGCTCACCGGGGAGAGCCTGCCCGTCGAAAAGGAGGAGGGCAACGCCGTGTTTGGGGCCACACTCAACAAGACCGGCTCGTTCCGCTTTCGCGTGACGAAAGTGGGTCAGGAAACCATGCTGGCCCAGATTGTGAAGCTTGTAGAAGAAGCCCAGGGCAGCCGCGCGCCCATTCAGCGCCTCGCCGACCAGGTAAGTGCCGTGTTTGTGCCGGTGGTGGTACTGATTGCCGTGCTCACGTTTGCTGTATGGTTTGTGGCCTCGCCCGAAGCCACGCGGCTGCCGCTGGCTTTGGTCAATTTCGTGGCGGTGCTCATCATTGCTTGCCCGTGCGCGCTAGGGTTAGCTACGCCCACGGCCATCATGGTGGGTACCGGTAAAGGGGCGGAGCTGGGCGTGCTCATCCGCAATGCCGAGGCCTTGGAGAAAGCCTACAAGGTCGATACCGTGCTACTCGACAAAACCGGCACCATCACCCAAGGTCAGCCGGCCGTAACAGATTTCGTGCCCGTGGCTGATGCGCCAATTAACTTGCTGGCCGTGTTAGGCGCTCTGGAGCGCTACTCCGAGCATCCGCTGGCCGAAGCCGTGGTGCGCTACGCGGAAGGGCAGAATGTTGAAGTGCTGGCCGCCACGGATTTTCAGGCTTTCGAAGGCCAAGGTGCGGCGGCAACTGTTCTGGGGCAGACCGTCCTCATCGGCAACCGGCGCCTGCTCAACGAAAACAACATCAGCCTGCCCGCCCAGCTTAGCCAGGCCGCTGAGCAGCTACTAGCCGAGGCAAAAACGGTGCTATATGCCGCCGTAGCCGGGCAAGCCGCCGCAGTGGTAGCTGTAGCCGACACCGTGCGAGCTACCAGCGCGGAGGCCATCCGGGAATTGCAACGCCAGGGCCTGGAAGTGGTGATGATGACGGGTGACAATCCGCAAACCGCGGCCAAAGTGGCCCAGCAAGTTGGTATTACGCGCTACTTCGCGGAAGTGCTGCCCCAGGACAAAGCCAGCAAAGTAAAAGAGCTACAAGCCGAAGGCCGCACCGTGGCCATGGTCGGCGACGGTATCAACGACGCTCCGGCGCTAGCCCAGGCCGACTTGAGCCTGGCGATGGGCGGCGGTACCGACGTGGCGATGGAAGCCGCTGGCATCACCCTTATGCGCTCCGACTTACGCGGTGTAGTGACGGCGCTACGTCTGTCCCGCCAAACCATGCGCACCATCCGGCAGAACCTGTTTTTCGCCTTCCTCTACAACACGCTGGGCATTCCCATTGCCGCCGGGCTATTGTATCCCTTCACGGGCTGGCTGCTTTCGCCCATGCTCGCTGCCGGCGCCATGGCTCTAAGCTCAGTTTCGGTACTGACAAATTCGCTACGGTTGCGCTCGGCGAAGGTGTAGCCAGGGGCAACCGCACCGCGGAAAGCTATTCTGCCACGAGCCGCAGGATAGCTCTCATGCGGCAGCACTTCATAGCACAGCAGAAACTCGCTTCGCACGTGCGCTAACCCACGTTGCGGAGTAGCCGCGTAGCGGCAACAGGTTTGTAACCCCAAATCGTTTTGCGGGATAGCGCCGCGTAGCGGTGCCAGATCGGCGGGCGTCTCTGGCACCGCTACGCGGCGCGGGGATGGTTCAGGTCTGGTTTTCTACAAACCTTCAGCCGCTACGCGGCTACTCCGCAACGTGGGTTAGCGCACGTGCTGTTCGGAAATGGGCGCACCTAGCCTTATTCTTCTGGCGCGTTCTTGAGCTTGCCTAACAGCGAGTAGGCGCCATCGGTGACGAAAGTGGTGGTAGCAGGCAGGCTAGGAGGGAGCCTTACTTCAGTGTAGCCATCTTCCTGACGGCCGGTGGTGAAAGGGACCATGCGGTAACGGCCCGGCGCTTCTACCAGGAAGCCGTAAGTCTGGCCTTCGAAACGAACTATGGCCGAATTCGGTAGCGTAGGAGTTTCAGTGCGGCCAGTTTCTATGGTGGCGCGCACGTAGAGGCCCGGCAGCAGGGCGGGGTCGTTTTCCTGGTCGAGGTGGCCGTGGACGCGCACGGTCCGGTCTTCGCCGATGGCCCGCCCGACGAGGTGGACCCGAGCCGTCCGCTCCCGGTTGGTGCCGGTGGAGTCGCTGGCCAGGGTGAAGCGGATGAGCTGGCCTTTGCGCACCCGCGCCACGTCGCGCTCAAACACGGTGAGCTCAACGTGCAGGTGTTCGGGGTCGACTATTTCAAACAGAGCATCGGTAGGCGTCACACTTTGCCCTACCGTCACATTCACGGCCCGCACGAAGCCTGCTCGTGGTGCCCGCACGGCGGCCGTCGTTACGATGGGCCCGCCCACGGGCAGGCCTGCTAACCGCAAGCGGGCAGCTTGGGCGTTGGTTTGTACCCGCAAGGCATCGTATTCGGCTTGGGCCCGCTGGTAGTTTTTTTGGGGTGCTACTTCCTGCTCGTACAGTTCCCGCTGCCGCGCCAACTCGGCTTGGGCGTAGGTGAGGCGGCTGCGCGTTTCCAGGTAGTTTTGTTGCAGGGTCACGAATTCGGGGTTGCGAATTATGGCCAGAATTTCGCCTTTGCGGACCCGTGTGCCTTGGAGCAGCTGGGTGTTATCAACGAAGCCGCCTAGGGGCGCGGTGATGGAAACGGCGCTTTCCGGCGGCACATCGAGGGTGCCATTTACGGCCAAGCCTGTTCCTATGGGCCGGGTTTCAACGTGCCCAGTGCGCAATCCAGCTGCTTGTTGCTCGGCGGCGGAAAGAGTTACGAGGTCTGTTGCTGCTTCGGCGGCTTCTGTGCCAGATACCGCGGACCTTTCGGCTGCCTTATCAGCCTCAGCGGCCGTGTCGGACTTGCCCCCGCAGTTGGCTAAAACCAGACTCAAGATCAGCAGAGAAGATACTATTCTGGGCATGTTGTGAGGCAAAGAAAGGGCAGCACTACTGCGCGGCACCGAGCAAATAATCCAGCTCGATTATATTTTGGTTGTGTTCGAGCAGCGTCTGAAGATGGGCCGTGCGCAGGCCCAGTGCCCGGTCCAGGTTGAGCAGGTGTTCAGCGTAGCCAATCTCGCCGGCTCGGAAAGCTCGGGTACTCAGCCGCACGATAACCGTGGCTTGGGGCAAACCAGTTTGTTGGTAGAAAGCCAGGCGCTGCTGCTGCTCCGTGAGGCGCGCGCGTAGCTCATCGAGCCGGGCAGCCAATTCGGCTTGCTGGCGCGCGTACGTGGCGGCCGCTGCTTGCTCCTGCAACACAGCACCGCGCACCCGCGCCCGTTGCGGCCCCAGCCACAGCGGCATCGCCACACCCGCTTGCACACCCTGAAACCGGTTGCCCGCTCCGTAGTACCGCTCCGGGCCGCCCACCCCACCAATGGTCTGTGGCCCAATCAACGACTGGTTGAAATAGCTCAACGACAAAGTAGGCAGGCCCTGGGCCTTCTCGGTGCGGGTGGCGGCCCGCCGCTCCGCAAGTTGTTGGCGTAGTACGCGGGCTTCCGGGTTTTGGGTAAACAGCGTAGTGTCGATAGTGATTGTAAGGGGCAGAGCCGGTACCAGTGGCCGCAGTGCGCTGTCAGCTATGGCTATCGGCTGAGGCGACTGTAGTAAGGCTTGCAGTTGCCGACGCGCCACCTCGTAGTTGGTGCGGGCCTGGCGGAGCAGGATGGCGGTTTCGCCTTGTTGCACCAGCGCCGTGGCCGGTTCTAAGCGGGCTACTTCGCCGGTTTTGAACCGCAGCTCGGCGGCCCGCAGAAACGCCGTATACAAGCTGTCTTGCCCGCGCAGTACCCGCAGCCGGTGCCGAGCGTGTAAAGCCTGCTCATACGTGAGCCGCACTTGCCGCCGCAGTTCCGCCTTGGCCCGCGCCAGTTCCTGCTGCCGCCCGGCAATCTGGGCATCCACCAGCCGCACCTGGCTGCGGTACACCCCCGGCAGCGCCAGCGACTGGCTGAGAGTGAAGTTGTTGTCGTTGCGGTAGGAGTTGTACTGCCCGTAACTCACGCTTACCGCCGTGCGCCCCACATCATACGCCGCCCGCCGTACGGCCTGCTGGGCTTCCAAGGCTCGTTGCGCCGCCAGCACCGTGCCATTGGCCTGCAACGCCTGGCTCACCGCCTGGGCGGAAGTCAATGGGCTGTTGAGCTGCACATCCTGGGCTTGGGTGAGGGTGGGGAAGAAAAGGAGTAGAAGGAGGGCCTCACCCCGTAGTCCCCTCTCCCGTGGAGAAGAAGAATTAGTTGTAGTTGCCTCATCCCCCCGGCCCCCTTCTCCCGTGGAGAAGGGGGAGCCAGACGAGTTTTTAGCTTTAGAGCTAGAAGCACCACTAACTTCTTTTAGAACTAATTCCCTCGCTCCCCTAGGAGAGGGGGCTAGGGGGTGAGGCTCCGACAGCGCGTACAGCACCGGTAGCACGAGCAGCGTGAGCAATGTGGCGGTGAGCAGGCCGCCGATTACTACGGTGGCGAGAGGACGCTGTACTTCCGCACCCGCGGAGGTGGACAGCGCCATGGGCAGAAAGCCCAAGGACGCTACCGTGGCCGTCATCAAAACCGGGCGCAAGCGTACTTGAGTGCCCTGCCAGATGCGCGTGTACAAGTCGGTGATGCCCTCGGCTTTGAGTTGGTTGAAGTAGCCGATGAGCACGATGCCGTTGAGCACGGCCACGCCGAACAAGGCAATGAAGCCCACGCCCGCCGAGATGCTGAATGGCATTTCGCGCAGCCACAACGCCAATACGCCGCCAATAGCCGATAAGGGAATGGCCGTGAAAATGAGCAGCGCTTGCTTCACGGAGCGAAACGTGAAATACAGCAGCACGAAAATCAATCCTAATGCCACAGGTACCGCAACACTCAGGCGCTGAGTAGCCTGGCGCAAATTCTCGAACTGCCCGCCGTAGGTGGTAGTATAGCCCGGCGCGAACCGAATGTGTCGGTCGATGAGGGCTTGGAGCTCCTGCACCACGCTTTCCACGTCGCGGCCACGCACGTTGAACGCCACCGTGATGCGGCGCTTGGCATCGTCGCGCTGAATTTGGTTGGGGCCTTCTACCAGCGCCACGGTGGCTACTTGTTCCAGCGGCACCTGCTGGCCGGTGGGCGTGGCCAGGAGCAGCTGGCTCACTTGGCCAATGTCTTGGCGTAGCTCGGGGCGCAGGCGCAGTACCACGTCGAAGCGGCGCTCCTGCTCGAAAAGCTGGCCAGCCGTTTGGCCAGCGAAGGCCGTTTGCACGGTGCGGTTCACGTCGGCTACGTTCAGGCCAAAGCGGGCCAGCCGGGCGCGGTCTAGCTGCACCACTATTTGCGGCAGGCCGGTTACTTGCTCCACGTACACGTCTTCGGCCCCAGCCACTTGGCGCACGAGGCGGGCCGCCTGCCGGGCGTAGCGGCTCAATTGGCTGAGGTCTTCGCCGTAGATTTTCAGCACCACGTCTTGCTTGGCGCCGCTGCTCAGCTCGTTGAAGCGCATCTGAATGGGCTGCTGAAAGCTGAAGGTCATGCCCGGAATAACGCCCACGGCGGCAGCCATCTTCTCCGTCAGCTCTTCCCGGCTGCGGGTGGTGGTCCATTCGGTCTGGGGTTTGAGCACCACCATCAGGTCGGCGGCGTCTACGGGCATAGGGTCGGTGGGAATTTCCGCGGCGCCTATTTTGCCAATTACAGCTTTTACTTCATCTGGAAACTGCCGCCGCAAAATGCCCGCTGCTTGCTGCGACTTCGCCACCGTGTAGCGCAACGACGAGCCCGTGAGCGTGCGGACTTCCACCGCGAAGTCGCCTTCCCAGAGTTGCGGAATAAACTCCCCGCCCAAGGTTCGGAACAGCAGCCCCGCGCCCACTAGCAAGCCCACCGACGACACCAGCACCACCGTTTTTCGCCGCAGCGCCCACGCCAGCAGCGGCCGGTAGCGCACCGTCAGCCAGTCCATCATTCGGTCGGAAATGGTGCGGCGGGGGGCGGGGTTGCGGCTCAGGGCCAGCGCCGACATCATGGGCACGTAGGTGAGGCTCAGCAGAAAAGCGCCCAGAATGGCAAAAGCCACGGTCTGGGCCATGGGCCGGAACATCTTGCCTTCCACCCCCACCAAAGCCAGCAGCGGCAGATACACAATCAGGATGATGATTTCGCCGAAAGCCGCCGAGGAGCGAATCTGCGAGGCGGCCCCGTAAGCTTCCTCGTTCATTTCCTCTGCCGTGAACATACGGCTAGGAACCGCCGCGTCTGTGGCCAAGCCCGCGCGCAAAGTGCCGGCGTGCAGGCGGTGCACAATGGCTTCCACGATAATCACGGCCCCGTCCACAATCAGCCCGAAATCGATGGCGCCCAGACTCATCAGGTTACCCGACACGCCAAACAGCCGCATCAGGCTAATGGCAAACAGCATAGCCAGCGGAATAACTGAGGCCACCACTAGCCCCGCGCGCCAATTGCCCAGGAACAGCACCAACACGAACACCACAATCAGGGCCCCTTCAATGAGGTTTTTGCTGACGGTGTGAATGGCGCGGCCCACCAGGTCGGAGCGGTCCAGGTACACTTCTATCTCCACGCCTTCGGGCAGGGACTTGCGCACGGTTTCCATGCGCGCCTTCACGGCTTTGATGACTTCGTTGGCATTGGCGCCTTTGAGCATGAGCACGAGGCCGCCGGCCACTTCGCCCTCGTCGTTGCGAGTCATGGCGCCGTAGCGCACGGCCGCGCCTAGCCGCACATCGGCCACGTCGCGCACCAGCACGGGCAGCCCGGCGGCCGTGCTGCGCACCACAATGTTGCCGAGGTCATCGGTGTTTTCGGCTAGGCCTTCGGTGCGAATAAAGTAGGCGGCGGTTTGTTGGTCGAGGTAGGCGCCGCCGGCATTTTGGTTGTTGGCGGCCACGGCCTGGTACACTTGGTCCACGGTCACGGTGAGGGCGCGCAGGCGGGCCGGGTCGAGGGCTATTTCGTACTGCTTGAGCAAGCCGCCGAAGCTGCTCACGTCGGCCACGCCGGGTGTGCCCAGCAGCTGCCGGCGCACCAGCCAGTCCTGAATGGTGCGCAGCTCGCGGGCGTCGTAGCGCTGCTCGTAGCCCGGTTTGGCCCGCACGATGTATTGGTAAATTTCGCCCAGGCCGGTGCTTACGGGCGCCATTTCGGGCCGGCCCACGCCCGCCGGAATCTGGCTTTCGGCCTCACGCAGCCGCTCACTGATTTGCTGCCGCGCCCAGTAGATGTCCACTTCATCCTTGAAGACTATGGTAACCACCGAGAGCCCGAAGCGCGAAAAGGAGCGCACTTCCTCGCGGCCCGGAATGGTAGCCACACTCTGCTCCACCGGAAACGACACCAGCCGCTCAATGTCGCCGGCCGCCAACGCGGGCGCCACGGTGTACACCACCACTTGGTTGTTGGTGATGTCGGGCACGGCATCGATGGGGAGCCGCAGGAGCGAGTAGCTACCCCAGACCACCAAGGCCAGCGTCAGCAGCCCGATGATGAGCTTGTTGTGAATGGAAAAATAGATGAGCCGGTCAAGCATCTACTGAGGAGTGAAAGCCAACGTGCCTTACGTATTTGCCACGGGCAAGTCGGCCGCTCGTCCGCGGCCATGCTTGGCGCAGGGCAAAGTAAACAGCCGGCGCGAGGTCCAAATCTACTCACTAGCCGAGCCACCGCCGCCGAAAACACCAAAACGGCGGCACGAGTAATCGTGCCGCCGTTTTGCTGGGGCTGTACCAAAAAGTATCTGGGCTCACAAAGTCAGGTCAGCGCCCTTGCATCAGACCGCAAAGGTGGAAGGCTACTGAAAAACGGCACTTTCCGCTACTTCCCGGTAGGCATCCAGATCTTGCTGCACGCTGGCGAGTTTGGCGGTGAGCGTGGCCACGGCCGTTTTGCCCAAGGGCAGCCGTAGCGGCGGGTTCTCGGACCGCACCACTGCCAGAATAGCCTGCGCGGCTTTTTGCGGGTCGCCTTCCTGCTTGCCATCTACGCCTTTGATTCGCTCCCGAAACACACCCGCCGTGTCATTGTAATCGTCGATGCGTTGCTTGGCGAGTTGAAAGCCAGAGCTAGCGAAGCGCGTACGAAACGGCCCCGGTTCCACAATGGTCAGCTTGATGCCCAACGGCGCCACTTCGGCGGCCAGCGCCTCACTGAATCCTTCGAGGGCAAACTTGCTGGCGCTGTAGATTCCGAAACCCGGCGCCGCCTTAAACCCGCTGTGCGACGACAGCTGCACGATGTGGCCGCTCCGTTGTGTCCGCAGCAGCGGCAGCACGGCTTGCGTAAGATGCAGCGTGCCGAAGAAGTTGGCTTCAAACACCGCCCGTACTTCAGTTAGACTGGTTTCTTCCACGGCCCCGGCAATACCGAAACCAGCATTGTTCACCAGCACGTCGAGCCGCCCAAACCGCTGCTCAATGGTCCGCACGGCCTGAGTAACGGCTTCATAATTAGTGATGTCGAGCTGAAGAGCCAGGGCTTCGTCTTTGTGGCGGTTGTTGAATACATCCACCTGCACCGGGTCGCGGAAGGTGCCGATTACAAAGTCGCCGCTGTCGAGCACGGCTTCGGCCAGCGCCTGCCCTATACCACTGGAAATGCCCGTGATAAACCAAATTTTCTTGTCCATAAGGTGTGCTGTGGGTTAAGCGGCGTGATTGACGGCCGCGCGGTCTATTTTACGCAGCGCCTCTTCGCGGGTGCGCACATGCGTGGCTTCGTCGGTGCTGGTGCCTTCGATGTTCAGAAACTCCACCGACGTAATGCCCAGGAAGCCCAACAGGGCCCGCAGGTAAGGCTCCACAAAATTCAGGTGAGCGATGGGGCTATGCTGGTACACGGCCCCGGCCGCCACCGCAACGTAGGCCGGCCGGTCGGGCACGAGGCCGTGCAGCCCCGTTTCGTCGGCGGAAAACGTGAACCCAACCCGTACAATCTGGTCGATATAGGCTTTCAGGGCCGATGGCAGGGAGAAGTTGTAGATGGGCGTGCTGATGAGCAGGATATCGGCGGCCAGAAACTCGGCAATCAACTCATCCGATAGCGCCGTGGCGGCGGCTAGCTCCGGCGTGTGCTGCTCCTGCGGCGTGTAGTAGCCCGCAATGGTGGTATCGGTGATGTGGCCGATGGGAAACTGCGCCAGGTCCCGCACGCGCACCGTGGCGCCGGGGTTGGCCTGGAGCCAACGCGTTTGAAATTCATCGGCAAGGGCGCGGGAGTGCGAATTGGTCAGGCGGGCGCTGGCATCGATGCGCAATAAGGTCTTGTTCATGAGTCGTTTTCTGGGGGTGTTGGAACGACTCAAAGGTCCGGCCTCCGCCTACCGATGGGCTAGCAGGAAACCGACCTTCTTCGGTAGTTATCGGAGATGCTGCGCCCGAAAAGCCAGCGGCGACAAGCTAGTTTCGGCTTTGAAGAGCTTGGCGAAATACGACGAGTCGAACACGCCCAGCTGGGCCGCAATTTCAGCCACGCTCTGGTCGGTAAAGGAGAGTAGGCGCTTGGCTTCCAGCACGAGGCGAGCCCGCAGTATCTCGCTGGCCGTGCGGCCCGTCACGAGCTTTACCACATGATTAAGATGGTGCTGCGTGATGTGAAGCCGGGTGGCGTAGTCACCGGCCGTGAGCGGCTCCGTGAAATGGGCGTCTACGAGCTGCTTGAACTGCTTATAGAGCACGAGGTATTTCTTGGCCACCGGCTCGGGTGCTTCGGCATCTACGCACCGCTGAATCTGGGCCAGCAGCACGTGCAGCAGCGCCTGCGCAATGCGCGGCGCGTAATCGGGCCGTTGGCGCTCCGTGAGCAGTAGGTTGATGGTTTGCTGGATTTGCTGGTAGCTGGCCGCATCGGGCTGCACGAACGGCCGGCCGTAGAAATTATCCAGGAAGCTCAGCTCGAAGAGCGTGTCCTGGTTTTGTTGATGGAGCAGAAAGAAGTCTTCCGTGAAGAAGATGCTGCCACCCGTCACGTGCTGCCATTCTTCGAACTGGTGCAGCTGGCCCGGCGAAATAAAGAACAGGCTCTGGGGCGCTATCGTGTACTGCTGGTAGTCGATAACCTGCTTGCTGACGCCGGTTTCGGTCCAGATGATTTCGTAGAAGGTATGCTTGTGCAGGTCTTCCACCTCAGGCTCGACTAAATCCTCGAACCGAACGATTTCAAACGCGGTAGGATTGGCCGGCTCGTTGATAAAGTGCCCGATGGAGTAATAAGGAAACAGCTCTTTCACGCTACGAATAACCAACTTCGCCGCCAAATGGCTGGACTGCCCGAGAAGAGCCGTTGCACCAGACCAGCAGAAGGTGTGTTAGCCGGTGGCTTGCGCTTTTAAGAGCGGCTGCGTTCCATCGTGTTGCGGGCCTCAAGGTCTAGCTTGGCACTCATTATTATCTCATCTTTACGACCTGGTTCCGGGGCCTTATGCATGAGCATCCCAGACCGTTTTATCTTGTTGCTTGAAATTCACTTTTCTCTGTTTGTATGACCAACGAATTTTCCCTGCTAGAGCGTAACATTCTCAAAGCGAAAGGCCTGCTGGAAGAGCAGCTCACTGCCCTCGGCGAAATGGGGGTGCGCAGCCGCGCCGACTTCGTCGAAATTGGCAATGTGGTAACGCTCCTCGAACTGCTGCCCGACCTGCACCCCGACGTGGCGGCCCGCGTGCTGGAATGGGCACTGCCCACCACCCCGGCCGCTGCGCCCACCGCCGCCGAGGCTCCTACGGTGCTGAGTGGCCCGGCCCAACCCATCCTCGTCGATTCTTCCGATGTGGTGTACTGCGCCAATTGCCACCACAAGCAGCCCAAAGATTATACACCCGGCGACTTGTGCGTGAACTGCGGCCGCCAAGCCGAGCCTATCGAACAGTGTTTCTGGTGTGGTTCCAGCGGCCCTGGCCGCTTCTGCCGCAGCTGTGGCGCCACGTTCGTACGCACCGCCGACCTGCCGTTGGCCCTGCTCCTGCGCCGGGATGGCCTGTCCAAGGACGACATTCCGCGTCGTTTGGCCGAGTCTTCAGTTGAGGAGAAAGAGCAACTGTGGGGTCGTGTACGCCGGGCGCGTATTTAGGCCCAGGCGCTGTCTTATGCTTTGCTGACCAGCTGAAAAGCAGCGGAGAGGCTGTTGCCGGACTCCTGCTTTTTCGCGCCCCAAGCCGCTTGGTTAAGCCGCTTGGTTAGGTTGAGGCGAAGCAATTCGGTGTGCTTTGGCATCGGCCACGGCCAGCACTATTGTACCATTCCTGTTCATCCCATTCCACCAATAGTTTATTCTCAATTTTCTGATGCGCGCTATTTGCGAAACTTGCGGCCATATGCAGCCGCCCGACTGGAAACCTGGCGACCTGTGCGGCCATTGCGGCACCGTAGTGCGGCGCGAAAAACGCTGCCATTGGTGCGTACAGCTCACCCCCGACGGTAAATTTTGCCGCCACTGCGGGGCCGGGTTGGTGCCCGACACGCAGTTTGGGGCCGCCCGCTGGCTAAAGCACCTCGGTTCCGACCAATTCGCGATTCCCACCCGGCTCGCCGACATGGACCCGGAGCAGGTGGAACACTTTACGCGCCTCTACCAGCGGCACGCCATCGTGGTCGAGCGGCACGTCGATGATCTGGCTTTCGTGGAAGGATTTACCCGGCAGCGCGGCTGGGCCCGCAACCTGGAGGCGGAGCTCCTGCCTCGCTTGCCCCTGCCCGATGAGGAACTGCGTGCGCTCAGCCTGCCACCCTTACGCGGCATTACCGATGCCGAAAAGCTACTCGAAATTCGGGAAGCCACGCCCTTCCTAACCACACACTACTTGGCCGCGCTGGCCCATTTACGCCAATGGCAAACCAGTGAAGAAGAATTTAACACCAACCATAACTCCAGCATGGACCTGGCGTGGCAGGCTCTACGAACTGCCGACGCGAACCTGCGCGAAGAGGCTGCTTTGGTGCTAAGCCATTGGCGTCTTGTCATAAGTCGGCCCCAGGAGGGCATACTAGTAGATGCATTGCGTGCGAGTTCAGCTGCCTCGGTAGAAGCGGCCGTTAATCTGGCGCTGATTGAAGCCCAGCAGCGCAATGAAGGGCAGCCCGTGCCCGCCGTAGCACTAGGCTCCGAAAACGCCGATCTGGCTTTTGCGGCCGCGCTGGCAGGCCGTCATCCTGATCCTCTGTTGGCTAGCTTGCGGGTGCCCGTGCGTTCTTTTGCCGCCGCCTACACCCTCACGGCCATGAACGCCGACTTCGCGCTGGCTCCGCTGCTGCCTAATTTCACGCCGAATGAGCTTGAAGACCTGCTCAATATACTAACCCGGACGAAGCGCCCCCGCCCCGACTTACGGCCGTTTCTGATGGCAGTGGCGGCGGGCCAGCACCAGTTCCAGCGCCACGACCGGGCCAAGGCCCGTGAGTTGCTGCTGCTCGATTTGCGGCCGGATGATGCCGTACGCTTAGTGCGGGAAGAGCCCGACCGGTTTTTCATTACGAAGGTATTGCAGGCGCCCACGCTGCCCCCAACGGAAGTAGTCGATGTATGCCGTGAGTTGGTGGCGCTCAACTTGTTTTACCCCTCGCAGCTTTCCATTCTCACTGAGCTTATTAATCGGGACGTGCTGCCCCTGAGTTTTGTACCGGACACATTTCGCACGTCACCGAATACTTCGCTCTACGGGTTAGCTACGCTGGCCCGCCACCAGCTAGAGACGCACGACAGCCGCCAAATAGCGGCCTTGCACGCGTTTCTACGGGGCATGATGTGGGACCATGCCGCGCCGCTTGAGTTGCGGCGCCAGGCTGGCAACTTGCTCATGAGCTGGTACAAAGGCAGTGCGCAACGGCCAGCCCTGGGGTTCACGGAGGAAGCCGCCACGGTGTACTTCAACTCCTTCAAGGAGTACGTAGAGCAATTTCTCCATGGCCTCGAACACCCAGCCGCACTAACAGAAATTGATGCGTACTACGATTTCCTGCACCCTCTGGAAACGGCTGCCAGGCCAGATGATGCTGCGGTGATGACGGCCGCATTTGTCGCCTTGCCTCCGGCCTTGGTTTTGCGCTTTCGGGCGGCGCTCGTGGCCCTAGTTTGTGATGAAGAGGGCTCTTGGAACCTGCGCAAGGCGGCCATTCAGGTGCTAGGCCATTTGCAGCGCTACTCGCCATGGCGCGAGGCTATACGCGCTGAGCTGGCGGGTCTTCGTGGGGTGGAGCTGGATTTTATGGTAGATGAGGTGCTAGCCGACGAAAGCAGCTAGTCGGCCTTGCCTTCGGGGCCACGATCAGAATATAGCGCCGTCCTACAGTGGCGCACTATGTGGGACTGAATGATAATGGGTTAGCGAGTAGGAACCTGCGCCCGCATCATCCGGTCCCACATGCCATCTGAGGGTAGGCGCCGGATCTTAGGCATCACCTTGGCCAACATCCCCACCCGATAACGACTACGCGGGTTGCTGCTCGTGGCCGCTTCCACAATAACGGCGGCCACCTGCTCGGGCGTGAGGATGCCGTACGAATTGCCCGGCTCAAACATACGCGTGGTCATTGCCCGGAAGTTTTTACGGAACGTGTGGTACGGGTCATCGGCAATGGGCGCCGGATAGCCGGCCCCGGCCACCCCTATGACATTGGTGTAAACGCCACCCGGTTTGATAAGCGACACGTGGACCCCAAAATCCCGCACTTCAAAGCGCAAGGCATCCGCAAACGATTCCAGCGCATACTTGGTGGCGTGGTAGGCGCTGGCTCCCGGCGCAGTGAAGTCGCCACCCGTGGAACCGACGATGACGATGCGGCCCGTACCCACGCGCCGCATGCCGGGTAGCACGAGTTGGCACATTCGTATCAGGCCAAACACGTTGGTCTCGAACTGTTGGCGCAGGGCTGCTAATGGCAATTCTTCCAAGACTCCGTTTTGCCCATAGCCAGCATTATTGACGAGGACATCAACGCGGCCGGCTTCGTTTCTACGTGCCGCACGGCCGCCACCATCGAGTCTTCATCCGTTACGTCGAGGGGCTACGGCGCGGGCGCCTAGCGCTACCAATTCGTGCAGAGCGGCGGGCTTACGGGCGGTGGCGTACGTCACGAAACCGCGGGCCAGAAACAGTTTGGCGGCCGCAAACCCGATGCCCGGCGAAGCACCGGTAATGAGAACGGTCTGAGCTTGAGACGTGGCTTTTTACTGCTTAGAAGAAGCTGTTACATCAGATTGTAAGTGCGCTTGATGAAGTCGTAGTATGCTTCCTGGCTCATCTGCGGCCGATTCGCCAGTAACTGCTGCTCGGCGGCGGAGGCTACCACGTAGCGGAGCTGCCGGCGGCCGTCAGTGGCGGCTTCGTAGATGACTGCTGCTACTTCTGCCGGGTCGCCCATTTCGCTGGCCGCTTGAACCGCTGCCGCCAGATAAGCCGCTTGATAATCTTCATAAGCCGTAATTCCCGGCTGGGGCGGATAGCTCATAGCCGTTGCGAACAGGTTGGTGTCGTAGCCGCCTGGTTCGATTATTTTCACGATGATTTGCAACGGCTCCAACTCGAACTGCAAGCTCTCAGAAAAGCCTTCCAAGGCAAATTTGGAAGCATGATAGGCGCTGAACAAGGGAAATGTGATGCGCCCTCCCATTGAGCTAACGTTGATAATCAGGCCCGTCCCTTGGCGGCGAAAATAAGGTAGAACTGCGCGCGTCACGTTCATTGGCCCAAACACGTTGGTCTCGAAGATCGAGCGGATGGTGGCCTCTTGCGAAGCCTCGAAAGCTCCCAACGCGGCCACCCCTGCGTTGTTGAGTATGGCATCTAACCCGCCGAATGTGTGCAGGGTGTCGCTGAATGCAGCCTCGATGCTAGCGAGGTCCGTTACATCCAGCGGCAGCACTACCACGTTTGGCAATTGATTCAGCTCGATTTCTTGAGCAGGACGACGCATAGTAGCGGCTACGTTCCAGCCTTGTTCGGCGAAGTGGCGGGCTGTGGCTCGGCCGATGCCTGTGGAAGCACCCGTAATCAGGATGGTTTTCTTAGCGTTTTTCATGCGGTTTGGTGGTTTAGAAGTGAAAAGAGTGAGAAGCAGATGAAGCTTTGGAGTAAGGTGTAAGTGGAATGACGGGCTAGTTTAAAATGAATAAATATTCATGCTATGAAGAAAAAAAATTATGCTTTGATACCGTTCCAACACAACTCGAAGGACGTGTCTAGCAACTGCTGCTGAGCGCTGCCGCGCGTGTTTTGCAGCCGAATCATACTCGCTAAATCTCGCAATGGCCCGAGCAAGTGAATAGCCAATAGCGTGTTATCGACATCTTGTAGCAATAGGCCCTTCTTGCCCCGGTCAAACAATCGGAACAGGGGTTCCATCGAATCCAGAGACATCTGAATTTCCTCGGCCTGCATGTAGGGCGAAGTATAAAACTGCTCCTGAAAAACATTCTCCTCGTAGTTTTCCAGGCGGGTTTCGAGGTAATTAAACCAGATTTTGCGCAACGCCAGACGTAACGGCTCCGTCTCGTTGAAGTCCTGAAACAGCCGCGCTGTGAGTTTCTTCTTGACGTGGCGGTAGAGGGCGTGCAGCAGTTCTTCCTTGTTTTTGAAGTAATTATAGAGCGTACCCGTGGCTAGGCCAGCCTCTTTGGCAATAGTAGCCATAGTGAGACCGGCAATACCAACCTGCCCCGCTAGCCGGCAGGTAGCCTGGAAAATCAACTCGACTTTATTTTCGTCCCGCAGTTTCACGAGGCAAACATAAATGAATTTTTATTCACAGTCAACAGGTGGTTTCATTCTCCTATAGATCCTACTAAAAGGCGGCGCGCCGCAATTAAAATCTAAGGCTCTTGTAAGGAAGAGTGGCAGAGTGCGTCCATCGACAGGCGTCTGAAGAACCAGTACTACACTCTCGCTTTCACTACACCTTATGCCATACCACTCAAGTGATTCTCGCCGTGCTTTTTTGTGGCGCGCTGGCGTAGGCTTATTGGCTAGTGCCCTGCCCGCTACACTGGCGCAGAGCCAAAACACTCGGCCAACAGAATCTGCGGTTCCGCCCACGGCCGATGATGCCCTGCGGCAATTGAGAGAAGGCAACTTACGCTTTCAAAAAGGGCAGCTGCAACATCCCAACGAGACCTTGCAACGCCGCCGCGACGTGGCGCAGAAACAGACACCAATTGCCGCTGTGCTAGCCTGCTCCGATTCGCGCGATGCCCCCGAACTGCTCTTCGACCGGGGGCTAGGCGACTTATTCGTGGCCCGCACCGCCGGTCACGTGCTCGACGACGCGGTAATTGGAACCTTGGAATACGCGGTGGTGGAGTTGAAAGTGCCTTTACTCGTGGTGATGGGCCATCAGCGTTGCGGCGCCGTAAAGGCAACCGTCGAAGCCATGAACACGGCTACGCTTGCGCCGGGCCAGTTGGAAGTGCTAGTCGATGCCATTCGGCCGGCTTTGCTTTTGGCGAAGGGCGAGGGTGATGCGCGGTTTGCCAGCATCGTGCGAGCCAACGTGAGCGTGACCATGCAGCGCCTGCTAAATTCCAAGCTCCTCACGCAAGCCGTGGCCGATAAAAAAGTGTGCATCGTAGGCGCTTATTACCAGCTCGATACGGGCACGGTGGAATTTATGGCTTAAGCTCAGCCATTGATGCTGCCCGGTTTATGCCGCCACAGAACGGGCCACGGTAGGAGCAGCCGTAATCGATGCAGCGCTTCGCTTGCGGAAAGAGACGTACGAGGTCAGCAGCACGGCCAGCCAAACCAGCGCCAACAGCGCGTGGTCGTATTGCCCCGCCGCCACGTGCGACCAGACCGCGCCTATCAGGTTGATAGTGAAGCCAGCATAAGCCCATTCTTTTAGCCGAGGCCAGCCGGGCACCAGCAGCGCCGCAATACCGAGCAGCTTTGCCACGCCCAGAATCGACATGAGGTAGAGGGGATAGCCCAGCTCCCGCGTAGCTTCTACGAAGTGCGGCACCCGCAGCAGGTAAGAAACGGCGGAGATGCCCATAATCAGGACGATGAGCACGGTGCTAATCCAGTAAACAAGCTTGAGAGTTTTCATGTTGGGGAGTTCATAAGTACTGCTACAAACCTAGCTGCCCGCCCCATCCGAAATACGCTGGTTTACCAGAGGATAGTAGTTTCATTCAGTTTTTCGCCGCCATGCAACCTGCCGTCCGCTCTTGTTCCAAGACGTTATTGCCCATTCAGGACGCGCTGGAAGTGCTTAGCGGCAAGTGGCGAATCCTCATTATTGCGGCGCTAGTAGATGGCACGAAGCGGTTCACCACCTTGCAACAGGATTTACCGGGTATCACGGCCAAAACGTTGTCCAAGGAGCTGAAAGCCTTGATGCAACACGAGCTGGTAGTCCGCCTTTCCTCGGAAGACTCGCTGGTGGCCGTGGAATACGCCCTCACGGAGTATAGCCGGCAGTTGGAACCTGTGGTAGCTGGTTTATATGACTGGGGAGTGCAGCACCGTCAGCGGATTATGGTGGCGTAATGCCCCGGCTCTCGTATAGCACATTTTCTTCTACTGGTTAGGCCGCCGAAAGCCTTCTCGTGCAGCCGTGTATTCTTCGGGAGGTTTATGCGAAGTCTGAAAGGCTACCTTTGCTCCTGTGTAGTGTATAATTTCCTGCTGCTCTGTTACCTAAAGTGTTCCGCGTATGGAAAGCCTGACTAAGATTGAGGACCTGGGCCAGCCACGGGTGGTGATTGTGGGTGGGGGCTTCGGCGGGCTGGAGCTGGCCCGCGCCCTCCGCCACGCGCCGGTGCAGGTGGTGCTCATCGACAAGCAGAATTACCACGCCTTCCAGCCCTTGCTCTACCAAGTGGCCACGGCCGGCCTCGCCGCCGATTCAGTGGTGTCGCCGTTTCGCAAAATCCTCGACGGCCAGGACAATTTCTACTTCCGGCTGGCCGAGGTACAGGCTGTAGACACCACCCAGCAGCAGCTCGAAACCAGCATCGGCCGGCTGCGCTACGATTATCTGGTGCTGGCCACCGGCGCTACCAGCAACTTTTTCGGCGATGCGCAGATGCAGCAGCACGCCGTTACGCTCAAGAGTGTGGCCGATGCCATTGAGCTGCGCAACACCGTGCTTTCCAACTTCGAGCGTGCCTTACAGCTCGGCGACATCGAGCAAATCAATAGCCTGCTCGACTTCGTGATTGTGGGAGGCGGCCCAACCGGCGTCGAAATTGCCGGGGCCCTGAGTGAGTTGCGCGCCCACGTATTCCCGCGCGATTACCGGGAGCTTGATTTCAAGCAAATGGACATTCACCTGGTTCAAAGCGGCCCAATGCTGCTGAAGGGAATGTCGGCGGAAGCCTCGCAAAAATCGTTGGAGTACCTGGAGCAGTTTGGGGTGCAAGTCTGGCTGGATCGGCGAGTGAAATCGTACGACGGCTACACCGTGACGCTCAACACCGGCGAGCAGCTCGTGACGCGCACCCTCATCTGGGCCGCCGGCGTTACGGGCAGCCCCATCAGCGGCCTGCGCCCCGACTGCCTGCTGCCCGGCAACCGTTACCAAGTGAATGAGTACAACCAAATAGCCGGCTACGACAACGTGTTTGCCATCGGCGACATTGCCGCTATGCGCAGCCCCGAGTACCCCGACGGCCACCCCATGGTAGCGCAGCCCGCGCTGCAACAAGGCCGTTTACTCGGTCAGAATTTGGCTCGCCAGCTGGCCAGCCGTGCTCTGCGCCCTTTCCGCTACGCCGATAAGGGCAGCATGGCCACCATCGGCCGCAACCACGCGGTGGCCGACGTCAAACTATTCGGCCAGCAGTTGCGCCTGCAAGGGCTGCTGGCGTGGCTGGCGTGGAGCGTGGTGCACGTTATTTCGCTGGTGAGTTTCCGCAACCGCCTCATCGTGCTGCTGAACTGGAGCTGGAGTTACTTCAGCTACGATAAAGGCTTGCGTTACATCATCGGCGGCAGCCGAGCCCCGCTGCCCACACCCAAACCGGCGGACAAAGCCATTATGTGACGCGCCGCTCAGGAGCAGCTACCGAAAAACATCTTATTAGAAGCTAGGCTTTGCAACGCAAGGCCTGGCTTTTTACTTTTTGAGGGCTGCCTGCCAAGCGCCGTTCACCAGTGATTATTAGGTATTTAGTCAATGATCAGCTCCTCATTTTGGAAACCTTTTGCCGATGTGAGAGTAGCGGTTTGAGAAGTATGAAAAATCAAATCCGATATGACTTTTATCTATTGACCGCCGAGAAGGAGATGCCCATCTTTACCCCACAATAAGCTATTGCGCATATCACCGGCTCGCCGGCTATTTCTACCGCTCCATTTTCCGCTCATCCGCCGGTCGCACCTCCCAGGCGGTAGTACGCGTCGCTCCAGTACTTTCTGACCTATTCCGCAGCTCCCGTATCAGGCGGGTGCCCAGGGCTATTTTGCCTCGCAAGTGACCTGGTATCTGCTGCTTTTCTAGTGGCAGTCAGCTCTCTTTTCCCCGCTGTTGTTTCCCTAGGTGCCTCCTCGCGTGTCATGAGATTACTTTCTCAGGGCCTAGCAGCAGCCGTTGGTTTATCGCCCAGACAGGTTTTCGTAGAGGAAGCTTCTGCTGGCGTAGCCTATCCATTCTTCCGCCTTTCCTTCCGCTCAATCATACCCAACCAAAACCATCCACCAATGAAACAAACTTTTCTCACCGTAGCCATCAGTGCTGCCGTTGCGCTGCCATGGGCGGCCCAGGGCCAAGACGCGCAAGCTGTGTTCTACAAGCAAGACCAACTCTACACTGCCGCCACACGCGGGCCGGTCTTGCTAGGCGAAAAGCTGGCTGCCAAACCCGGCCGGCTGGCTCCGGCCGACCGAATAGCGCTGTATCCCGAGCAAGTAGACGCCCGCGTGAGCGTGCCGACCAGCATGGTTTTCTTCCAGGGCCTGAAGTCGCCGCACCAAGCCGAGTGGATGTATATGGAGCGCGCCGAAATCGGCAACGACTCCAATATGTGGCTGTTCAACGCCAGCACCGGCGCTAAGCAGCTCCTCTTTACGCAGCAGAACAGCCCCGTAGCCGGCCATGCGGTCAAGCCCATTGCCTGGTCGTCGGACCGGCAGGTGGTGTATTTGGAAGCGCTGAAATTCGACACCGATTTCGAGCATGAAGGCGTGTGGGCTTACGACCTGGGCACGCAGCGCGCCACCAAGCTTACGCTGGCCCCGAAGTATTTCTCCACGCCCGTACTCTCGCCCGACCGTACCCGCTTCCTGTACACGGTAAGCACGGCCGCCGAGCGGGACCTGCTCCACGGCTTCGCGGACGAAGTGGCCGTGTATGACTTGAGAAAGGGCAAAGAAAGCGTGCTGATGCAGCAAGCGGGCGTGCCGTATACCGTAGCTGGCTGGGCTAGTACCGCGCTTTCTGCCGCCGATACTGCTCCCGCTGCCGAACCCGCCACGCCCACCACGGCCGCCCGCGTATCGGCCATCGACTACCGCCTGCCCTGGGATGCCAACCGCGAATACTATGTGTCGCGGCACGGCACGCCGGCTCCTTCCGGCCCGCACACGCCTTCGGGCAGCCGCACTACCATTTACGACGGTATCAACCAGCACGGCTACGCGGCCATCGACTTCGACACGCCCGACAACGCCGACCAAAACGTGCGGGCCGCCGCGCCCGGCACCGTAACGGTGGCCAGCGACTGTGGCTGCGGCTACGGCAATCTGGTAGTAGTATCGCACGCCGACGGCACACGTTCCTACTACGGCCACAACAAGAGCTTCAAAGTAGCGGTGGGCCAGACCGTGCAAACCGGCACCATTCTGTCCATTGAAGGCACCACGGGCCAGTCGTCCGGCGACCATATCCACTTCGAATGGCGCGCGGCCGGCGGCAATGCGTCGACGATGGGCACCTTCTCCGATGTAGGCCAGCCGCGCCAGGGCTATAAATATCTGTCTACCACGCCCAGCGGCGGCGGCACCCCACCGCCTAGCACCGACGCCACGGCGCCCACCACCAGCATTGCCGCCGCCAATGGCAGCAGCACGCAGTCGGCGGACTTTGCCGTGAATTTCACGGACGCCGACAATGTGGGCGTGGCGGAGCGGTTCTACCAGGCGTTGGAATACAACGCCACGCCCGGCGAGTGGCGCGGCAACCGCGGCAATGGCTTCTACAACGACAATTTCGGCGTTGGCGCCCTGCATTCGGATTACACCACCGGCACCGGCGACTGGCAGGGCGCGTGGTCGGTGACGACCGACGGACGCCTCAAACAGAGCGACCTGACGCCCAGCAACACGGCCCTCACCACCTTCCTGTCGCAGACGGCGGGCAATGCCTACCTCTACAACTTCGCGGCCCGTATTGTGGGCGATGACCTGACGCGCACCGGCCGCTTCGGCCTGCACATCATGGCCAGCGACGCGACGACGCGGGAACGAGGCAACTCCTACCTGATCTGGTTTTCCAACGACGACCAGAAAGTACGCATTATCGAAACCATCGACAACGTACTGACGGAGCGCGCCAGCGGTGACGCGGTGGTATCGGCGGGAGATTTTGCCGACTATAAAATCAGCTACAGCACCAACAGCGGCCTCATTCGGGTGTACCAAAACGGGCGGCTGGTAGTAAGCTGGACCGACAGCACACCCTTGACCGGCGGCACGTACATGTCGTTGCGCACCAACCAGGCGCAAGTGGAAATCGATGATTTAAAGGTGTACAAGTCGCGCGGCGCTACGCAAACCGTAACGGTGGGCACGGCTAACAGCAAAGACCTGCGCCGGGCTTCGCCGAACAGCACCACGCCCGCCGGTAAAATCAAGAGCCTGGTGCGCGACGCGGCCAATAACTGGTCGACGCCCGGCAACCTGGACTTGATTATCAACCTGCCCGCCGCCCGCCTGGTGGCTACCGACGCTGCTTCGAGCGCCGTGTATCCCAACCCAATCAGCCAGAAAAGCGAATTGGCGTACGAACTGCCCAAGGCTAGCCAGGTCACGGTGACGGTACTCGACGGCCAGGGCCAAAAATTGCTAACACTGCTTAACTCCGCGCAGAAAGCTGGCGCACAGGTGGTGTCACTGGCCCCACTCGATAAGCTCCGCCCCGGCACCTACTTCGTGCGGGTGCAAACGGAGAAAACCTCCACCCTCAACCGGGTGGTGAAGAACTAGGCTACATGAATTGTGGCGTGGACTGTAGTCCGCCGCCCCGGCGTATGAGCAAGAGCACTGCCGGGGCAGCGGACTACAGTCCACGCCACAACATAGCCTGCTGTAGTGCTGAAAACCAGCATAAGCCCCAACCATTTACTATCTCCTTTCCGCGCGGCCGCTGGGCGCGTCGATGGTCCCGCATTGCCTTTCCACTTTCCTTTCCTTCATCCACCAACCAAACCGTAATGAGAAAAATCAGATTACTCCTTGTGTTGCTGCTGAGCTCTGCTTTCGGGCAGGGTTACGCGCAGAACGCCGCCCAGCAACGGGCCGCATTGCCGGGCGAAGGCCAGGCGCGCGTGAGCTTGACTCTGGGCTCAGAAAAAACGTATGCCAAGCAGGAAAACCTGCAACTGGGCACCGCTGGGGCCCGGCTGCAAACCGGCCAGATCAAAGGCCAGTTCACGTCGCAGCCCATTGCTATTTCGCTCACCGACCCGCGGCCTTTCATTTCGGTAGCCTCCATCTGGCACGGCCAGAACATCCATCCTGGCAACCTGACGTTCGAAGTGCGGCACTCCGCCGACGGGCAAAAATGGAGCGAGTGGCAGAAGTCGAAGTTTGATGGCCACGCCGACGACGATGCCTCGCGCCGCGTGGGTAAGGCCGTGGAACTTGATAAGTCGGCGCGGTTCGTGCAGTTTCGGGCGGTGCTGGGCGCTACCAACCCCGCGCCAGTAGTGAGCCGTCTGGAAGTGCTGTTCTACAGCCCCGGCGTGACGCCGGCCACCATGCCAAGCGGCGCTATCGAGCAGCATGACCATGACCACGCGCTGGATGCCAGCCGCGCCGCCGCCACGTGCCCCAAGCCCGCCGTGACCTCCCGCGCCGGCTGGGGTGCCCGCGCCCCCGTTGGCTCGCGCACCTACACCACCGTAACGCACTTAATCGTGCACCACGAAGCCGGTTCCAACTCGTCGACCGACTGGGCGGCGCGGGTGCGGGCCGTGGAAAGATTGCACATCGACGTCAATGGCTGGGCTGATGTGGGCTACAACTACTTGGTTGACCCCAACGGGGTAATCTACGAAGGCCGCTCCGGCGGCGACAACGTGGTAGGTGCCCACTTCTGCGCTGGCAATACCAACACTATGGCCGTGTGCATGTTGGGCGATTATACGAGCATCGCGCCCACTGCTGCCGCCCGGGAAAGCCTGCGGAAAATTCTGGCCTGGAAAGCCTCGAAAGAGGGCATCAACCCACTGGGCAGCTCCACGCACTACGCCGCCGGCTATATCCCGAACGTGTGCGGCCACCGCGACAACAAAGGCTGCACCGACTGCCCCGGCAACACGCTCTACGCCCAGCTCGGCTCCTTGCGTACCGACATCCAGAGCTACATCAACGGCAACTGCGGCGACACTCCGCCGCCCAGCACCGACACGACGGTACCCACTACCAGCATCAGCGCCCCAGCATCGACTGTGAGTGATGATTTCACGGCCACCTTTACCGACGCCGATAACGTGGGCGTAGTGGAACGCTACTACCAGGTGCTGGAAAGCGCCAACGGCACCGAGTGGCGCGCCAACCGCGGCAACGGCTACTTCAACGACAATTTCGGCACCACCGCTCTGAGCACGGAATGGACCGCCCAGACCGGCTCCTGGACCCAGACCACCGATGGCCGCCTAAAGCAGTCCAACACCACGCTCACCAACACCAACCTGTCGACGGTGCTTACGCAGGGTTCGGGCCAGTCGTATCTGTACCAGTTTGCCGCTAAGCTGAACAGCACCACCGGCTCCCGTCGTTTCGGTCTGCACTTGTTCTCCGACAACGTAGCCGCCACGGAGCGCAATAACTCCTACCTGGTGTGGTTCACGGCCGACGACCAGAAGGTGCGCATCATCGAAACCACCAACAACGTGCTGGCCGAGCGGGCCGTCGGCGACGCCACCATCACGGCAGGTTCCTGGGCCGATTATAAAGCCAGCTACAACTCTTCGACTGGCGTGCTGAACGTGTACGTCAACAACAGCCTGAAACTAACCTGGACCGATGCCACGCCGCTGACTGCGGGCTCGGGCTTCTCGCTCCGCACCAACGAGGCCGAAGTGGAGTGGGACGATGTGAAAGTGTACAAGAGCCGCAGCACAACCAAGCTGGTGACGGTAGGTGTGGAATCGTCGCAGGACGCGCGCAAGCCTAGCGTGAACAGCACCACACCGGCGTGCAAAGTGAAGAGCATCGTGCGGGATGCGGCTCACAACTGGTCGGCCGTTGGCAACCTGGACCTCGTCGTGACGCTACCGGCTGCTCGCGCCGCGCTGGCCGATGGCTTCGGTACGCGCGTGTACCCCAACCCCGTGCTCGACCAAACCACCCGCATCGATTACTTCCTGGAGCAAGGCCAGCGCGTAAAAGTGACAGTCTGCGACCTGCGCGGCAAGCCGTTGTTGCTCCTGCAAGATAAGGTGCAGGAAGCCGGCCGCCAAGAACTTACGCTGGGCAGCCACAAACTGGAATCCGGCGTGTATTTGCTCCGTATTGAGGGCGCCGAGGGCATGTCCGAAGTGACGCGCATTCTGAAGCAATAAGCTCGTGCCCTGGTCCGGCGGGCACCACCTGCCGGACCAGTTGACGCGGCTTACCTGCCGCGTAAAGTTTGCCTTCGGTTTTTGGAAGCAGCTAAGAGCTGCTGAAATCTGCCTCCGAATAGCAAGCTGTTTTGAGGGCCGATTGACGCCCTCGTCTCCAATTCATTCTTGAAAAATAGTGCCCCAAACGGCCGCCCTTCCCGCGCAAGGTGGGGTGGCCGCTTTGGCGGGCGTCGCTATGTCTTTCTGCTGTTCATCCTGAGCGTTTTTTCCCCCATTCAGTTTACTATGCATACCCTTGTTTTCCGGCCACGCTATGTGCTAGCCACTTTATTATTAGCTGCCGCTTGCGCGAGCCCCCAAGAAGAAACGGCTGTCCCGCAGGGCACTAGCAGCACCAAAGACGCGCTGGCTGGCCTGAGCTGGACCAGCGGCACGTTGTCGGCGGGCGCGCTGGTGCCTTCCACGCAGCTGCGCGAATTGCCCGGCGTGAACGATGCCACCGGCGGAGGCGGGCTGGTGGGCGCGCCGTTTTGGAAAAGCAACAACCCCGAAGCCGTAACGGGCGAAGGCTGGCTGATGACCAACGGCGGCAATGCGCCCCAACGCGGCGGCACGGCCACGCCGTTGTCGGGCCCGGTGTCGCTGTATTTGTCGCACCTCAATTTCATGGGGTCTGCCAACAGCCAAAACCAGCCCACCCAGAACCGCGACCTGTACATTCACATCATTGCCAGCAACCCTAGTTCCGGCCCCATTACCATCACGGGCAAGGGCAAGCTGGCCGTCAGCAATCTGTGGCGCTTCCGCCAAACCGACCCGTCGTTGAAAAGCGCCTGGTACTTGTGCTCGGAAGCCTGGACCAACAACGTACTCGACAACGTGAGCCAAACAGTGGAGTCGTTTAAAGCCGTGGAAATTGCGAGAGTGCGCCTGCCCGCCAAGCCAAGCGGCCAGGATAACTACACCACCGAAGGCCGCTACGAGCTGAACGTGGCCGGCGGCGGCGCCTACTTTTCGGCCGTGGCCACCTTCGACGGCAGCCTGACCCGCGCCGTGGCGTTTGCCACCGGCACCACCGCGCAGCAGGCAACCGGCAACCTCGGCAGTCCGCTCATCACCGTCGATGAGTCGGGGGAGGCGTACGGGCGGGAGGCTGGCGTTGCTACCAACTCGGCCTACTTCACCGGCGACGTGAACGTGACGCTGCCCGCCACCCCGGCCTATATGGGCCTGTGCTACAACACCAACGCGCGCAAGCTGGTGGCGCCGGGCTCCTCCGTCTACTACCAGGAGCAAAGTGCGCGCTACACCATGCGCCTGCAATCCTCGACGCGCACCTGGGCCGGCTACGGGCACAAGTACAACGCTAAACTAGTGTTGACCAACCCCACCGCCACGCAGAAAAACGTGCGTATCTCATTGGGTGCCAACCCCATCAATGCCCAGATATCGGCGGATGGCAACGGCAACAACGTGATATTTGACGCGCCGGTGCAAACCCTGGTCAACAACACGTCGGCGCAAACGCACCAGGTTATTCTCTTCAACAACCAATACGGCGCCAACGCCCGTGGGCCGCAGCGCGCTACGCTTCGCACGGTGCCGGTGCCGGGCAATGGCACGGTTACCGTCAATGTCATCTGCTTCGTGCCGGGCCTGGGCTTCGGGGCCGGGTTGCAGCTGGACTTAGAATCAGGTATTTAAGAAGGTAGTAGGATTAGGGTAGTAGGATTAGGGATTAGGGTAATAGATAGTTGGACAAGAAGGTATTGCTTAACAAGTCCCAACGGTCCGGCTACTTACTGCCTTAATCCTTCATCCTACTACCCTAATCCTTTATCCCTCAAGCAGTGTAATTCCTTCCGCTCTTTTTTCCACAACTCCATGAAACCAACCCGACACCTCTCTCAAACCCTCTTACTAGGCGGCGCCTTGGTGCTGACCAGCCTGAGCGCCCAGGCGCAGAAAGGCAATATCGAACTTCGCATAACCGACCAGCAAACCGGCTTCGCCATCCGCAACGCCAAGGTCCAAGTGCTAGGCGCAGCGGGAAAAAAAGCCGACCTGGCCGCCTTGGCCACTGGCCGGCTGGCGCTCAACGGGGTAGAAGGCGCGTACACCTTCCAGATTTCGGCGCCGGGCTACGCGCCCCTGGAAACCCACTTCAAGGCGGGCTCAGTGGCCCAGATCAACGCCGAGATTCAACTCGACCGATTGGCGCCGGTGGCCGCCCAGCTTGGGGCTCGGCAGGCGCCGCTGGCCGCCAACCAAACCGCGGTGGAAGGCTACGTGAGCGACCGGGAAAGCGGCTTGCCGCTGGCCGGCGTCACGGTTCGGGTGGGGGCGGCCTCGGCGGTTTCCGACCGGACCGGCTACTACAAGTTGGTGCTCAGCAGCGCCGGGCCGCAGGCCGAGGAGTTTGTGAAGCAGGTGGCGGACATCACGTTTGCCAAGGCGGGCTACGTGAGCCACGAGCTGAAGCGCTACCGCCTGATCGGGGATGCGTACACGTTCAAAACGTCCCTAGCGCCCGCCGCCGAAACCCAAGCCCGGTTGGGTGGCGCGACGGCCGTGGAGACGGAGGCGAGCTACCACGGTTTCTTCGACAAAACCGGCCAGGAGCCAGGCTTGCTGTCAGCTCAGCAAGACCACCAGGATATCGTGCCCTTGCCGGAAACCAGCTCCCGCACCGCCGCCGTGACGCTGCCTTCCAGCATCCGGGTGGGTACGAGCTGCTCCTGCAACAGCTGCTCCAACGTGACGGTCGTGTCCCTGGATTCGTACGTGCGGACCGGCCTCGACAACGAGTGGATTTCCAGCTGGGGCGCTAGTTCCCTGCGGGCCGGGGCCATTGCCTACCGCAGCTACGGCGCCTACCACGTGAGCAACCCCGTAGCCAGCAGCTACGACATCAGCAACACCACTTGCCGCCAGGTGTGGGACGGCACCGAAGTAGCCTCCACCCGCGACGCCGCCAACCTCACGGCCGGCCAGGTACTCGTGAAAAACGGCGCTATTGCCTTCACCGAATATTCCTCCGAAAACAACAACGCCGGCTGCGGCAATGGGTACGCGGGCAACAATACGGCGGCTTCGCCTTGCATTTCCGATGCGCTGTGCTCGGGCCGGGCCAAGTTCGGCCACGGCCGGGGCATGTGCCAGTACGGGTCGAGCTTCTGGGCCAATGATGGCAAAACGTACCAGTGGATCATCGACCATTATTACACGCCCACCGGCATCAGCCTCCAAACGCCCGCCAGTGCCGATACGCAGGCCCCGACCACTTCTATTTCGGGACCCGCCAGCGCCACCACCAACTTCACGGCCACCTTCACCGATGCCGATAACGTGGGCGTGACCAACCGGTTCTACCAGCCGCTGGAGTGGCGCACCGATGAGTGGCGCGGCAACCGGGGCAACGGTTTCTACAACGACAATTTCGGCAACAACGCCCTGCACCCCGACTACGTGCCTGGCCTGGCCGATTGGCAAGGTACCTGGGCCGAAACCAGCACCGGTACGCTCCGCCAGAGCAACGTGACGCCTACCAACACGGCGCTGTCAACATTCCTGTCGCAAACGGCGGGCAATACCTACCTCTACAACTTCGCGGGGCGGGTGAACAACACGACCGGGGCGCGGCGCTTCGGCATCCATATCATGGCCAGCGACGTGACGGTGCGCGAGCGGGGCAACTCCTACCTGATCTGGGTGGCCCTGGACCAGCAGAAAGTGTCCATTATCGAAACCATCGACAACGTGCTCACCTCGCGTGCTTCCGCCGACATTACCTTGGCCAGCGGCACCTGGAACGACTATAAAGTGCTCTACAACACCGGCACCGGCGACATCAGCGTGTTCATCAACAACAAGCTCGCAACGAGCTGGCAAGATGCTACGCCCCTGACTTCCGGCGCCAACATTTCCTTGCGCACCAGCGAAGCCGACGTAGAATACGATGACTTGAAGGTGTTTAAGGGCCGCAGCACCAGCAGCACCATCACGGTGGGTAGCGCCAACTCTAACGACATCCGCACCACGGCTTCGCCGGGCGCCAAAATCAAATCGTTGGTGAAGGACGCCGCTAATAACTGGTCGGCATTGGGCAACTTAGATGTCAACATTGCCATTCCCACTGCCCGCACCAGCGAACCGGCCAGCCTACTCGCTGCGCTGTATCCTAACCCTGTGGGCAGCGAAAACCTAACCATCCAGTACGCTCTCGAAACGGCTGCCCCCGTAACAGTTGAAATCTACGATGGGTACGGCGTGCGACTCAAGCAACTCGCTCGCAACGAAACTGCTGGCGTCCACAAGCTGGTGGTGCCGTCGGCGTTGCTGAAGCGGCGGGGTTTCTACTTCGTGCGGCTCTCTGCCGGCAACCAGCACCAGACCATTCGGGTGGTAAAAGAATAGAAACCGCACTTGACCATACGTACTAACTACTAACGCAAAAGCCCCAACCGGTTGGTTGGGGCTTTCTTGTTGGTTGTGGAACGGCCCTGGAATAGGACCGGGAAGGGGAAGCGGAGCAGGGTATTATGGTGGAATGCGTGGGTCTCACCGGGGAGTGAGGTGTTGGGGAGTTGTCAGGTTTGAGTTTAAGACCAAACAGATAATGGAACTGGTTGACGTAGTTGGTCTAGTTGTAGGCAGTCTTCAAAGGGTAGATCAGGTTAGTAGCAAGCTCTCACGAGACGCAGCCATGTGGTGGCTTGGCCGGACTGTGACCGGCAGCCTGACAAGACCCTACAAAAGCAGGGTGGCCAGGGGCAGAGTGCGGAAAAACGTTTTCATAGAACTCAGAAAGACCAGAAAGATGAACGAAGCTAGGCGCTTATCTTGCAAGGCTCAAGTCCAATTTACTTCGATTTGTGACATCAGATTTGATATATATTATCTAGATACTCTCACATCTGTGCAAATGAACCCTTGGTATTGTGAAACCGCCGTTTTATAGTCGTGCAGCCACTAAGGCATTTGTTTGGTAGTGCAGCTACAGCACTGACGGTACGGACTGTTGAAGAAGGACACTGCCAGCATCTTACCAGCTTCAACGGGTCCGTGCCTTAGTTAAGCTTGCTTACGCCGTGCTTCGTCTCAAACTGTCAAATAATCAACCGGTCTAGATTGATATTTGAGGCTCGGTCTACTTTTGAGTGGCCTTGTATTTGCTTTCCGCAACATATTTCACGCCTTCTCGCCTAGCTTTCTATGATGAAGCTTTTTACTTCACTCTTCACGGTAAGTTTATTTGTCGCAGTGATGGCCTTCCCGGCAACAGCCCAGCAACTCAATAACGACGGGTTTCAACGTCGCAACGGGCAAATGCACATTCTCCGCAACGGGCAAGTCCGGCCCATGCTGCGCGATGCCCGCCTGCCCACCGGAGCCGTGGTGACCAAAGACGGATTTCTGGTGAAGGCCGATTGCAAACGTACGGAGCTGCGCGAAGGCCAAGGGTGCGACTTAAAAGGCAACGTAGTGTCCGTTGTATCTGCTGGCAATGGCCTAGCGCTGAATACGCCTACGGCTACCAAGCGCCGCTCCTCGTCTGCCGCTCCTGCCGCCGAAGAAGTACGCGCCGTTTTGGCGGAGCTACTGGACCACGGGCGTGCCGAGGAAGAACGTGACGACCGGGACAGAGATGAAGAGAAAGACGACAAATACGAGGAGAAGGCCCGTGAGCGACGTAAAAAGGAGGAAGAATGGCAGCGGGAGGAGCGCAAACGCCGTGAAGAGTACAGCCGCAAGCGAGAAAAGGAGTGGAAGAAGAGAGAGAAAAAAGGCAAGAAATGGGATGATTAACGTGCTGCCCAACCCAACAGCGCCCGACCACTCCTTGAGAGCCGCCGGGCGCTGTTGGGTTGGGCAGCTAGCGTTGAAGCTAGCGGCGCGGGAACAGGATATCCAGAATATCACGGGCCACGGAACCCGGCTGCTGACGCTCTGCTTCCCGCCAATCGTAAGCCGTGTCATAGGCTTGGTCGCCGTGCAGAATGAAGGCTCCCGGTTCCAAGCGGGCACCAATCAGGCTCTGGCAATCGGTGGGCGGGGGCTGGTGGCCTGGCGGACGGTTGGGGTACCAGATGCGGCATTGGCCGGGCGGCGGATAATGACCACGTGGCACTCCAGCTAGCTGGCGAGGACCAGACGAGCCCGCACTTGGTAGAATAACCCGCCCTATAATGTCGCCTAATTTTCCGTTGGAGACCTGGTTGTTACTTTCTTGCCGATTGTCATCGTCTTTGTAACGGCCCTTGCCATCCTTGTCTTTGTACTTGTACTTCCTATCCTTTTTGTCCTTTTCGTATTTGTATTCTTTCTTGTCTTTGTCTTTCCCATTGCCGCGTCCTTGGGCCAAGGCAATCTGACCAGACGCCCGCCACAAGCTGACGACCAGTAAAAGCGAAATGCGGTTCATATTCATGTAAAAAGTGAGAAGTACGGTGCTTACGCCCTCTTCTAAACAAAGTTCGGCCCAACGCTTGCTCTACAGTAGCTGGGGCAGAACTCTGCGGTTCATAACCGCGCTGCTGCCTTGCAGCTGAGCGGTAACTTATTTCTTTATGTTGCACCATTTTCAGTATGCTCCTTTTTCCGACTCTCTGCATCAGCAGCAGTACGAACAGGTGCGGGCCGTCTTAAAATCCGACCCCAATGGTCCGGTTTCGCTGCTGTTGAGCAACTTCGCCGTACCAGGCGAAAACGATTCTGTGGAGGCCCTTGTGGTGCGTCCGCACAGCATTACAATTTTGATGTTGGTGCCGCGCGGAGGATATCTGCGTATTCCTTCCCTGAGCAGCGGAGCGTGGCAGCTGGACAACCAACCCTTGCAAGGAGCTATTGAAAATGCTACCAATCCGTTCGAGCAGTTTCGCCGGCAGAAAGAGGCTCTAATCCAATGGCTCACTCCACAGCTCGGCCCGGAGCAAGCCAATTTGCAGTTTATCACGGGCGTAGTAGTATTTGCCGCGCCGGTTACCTTTGGGCCGGAAGTGGAAGCGCAGTTGAGCAGCCAGCCAGATGGCAGCTTCCATTTACTCGCCAGCGTGGCGCAATTACCTCGTCGGCTCAAACAGCTGGCCCGCCCCGAAATAGACCTCAGCGACGACGACCTGACGCAGTGGGCCCATAGTTTAGCGCAGGACACGGAGGAACCCGCAACTCCCGTCGAAGCCGCTCCTGCTTTCAACGCAGCACCCACCCCCCAAGCTCCTAAAGGAGTGTTCGGCCGGTTGTGGGGTTGGTTGGGGGCCGAAGATGTATTGGAAGACACTCCTTATGGCCATTCGTCTGAGCAAGTAGCCGCCAGTCAGGCCGAAAAGCAACGGCTGGAGCACCTGCAGGTAGAATCCCAGCGGGAATTGCGGCAGCAGCTCCAGGCTCTCGAAGCGCGGGAAGCCCAACGCGAGCAGAACATGGCCGCCTTACAGGCCCAGTTAGCGCAAGCTCCACCCATAACCACCGAAGCCCAGGCCTTACGTGAACGGCTGGCAATAGAAAGCCAGGAGAAAGCCGCGCTAGAAGAAGCCATCCGAACCTCGCGCGCCGAGTCAGAGGCGCGCAACCAGGACCTCGACGCCAAGATCCAACGGCTTGGCGGACTCATCGAGCAGCTACATGCCCGCACGGCAGCCGCGGAAACTGTACCCGCAGCAGCGGCTCCTGCGCCGGTGCCACACGCCCCCACTACGGCTGTTCGTCCGCTTTCGAAATACCGGAGCCTGCGAATATGGCGCCGACGGTTGCCCCGCGTTGCTGCCGTGTTGGGTGGTGTATTCTTGCTTGGGCTTGGAATATGGGGCGTAAGTCACCTTGGCGCTGGTGCGCCCGCTCCCTATCAGGAAAACGGCAAATGGGGCTTCGCCGATAAGAATGGCAAGCCTTTGATACCAGCGAAGTACTCGTCAGTGGGGGCGTTTCAGCAGCACCGAGCAGTAGTGGAAGAAAACGGGGCGTACGGAATGATAGATGCCGCCGGCAAAGAGGTAGTACCAGTGGCCTACGACGCGCTGAATTCATACGCGGAAGGATACGCTCGGGTGCGGGTCGGCGATACGTACACGTTCATTGATGAGCAGGGCGAAGAATTCGATTCCTACTATTTCAACGCGCTGGATTTCTCCGAGGGCTATGCCGCGGTTCTCAACCACCAGGGCTGGCACTACATCAACGGCCCAACTACGCCGAGCAAGCCCCCCGTTATGTTCCGCGAGGCGTACTCGTTTCGGGATGGACTGGCGCGGGTTCGAATGGCAGACGGCTACACGTTCATCACCAAAGACTACCTCACCGACCCTACCACCGGCACCAAGCCATTTGCCCGCTACGACTCCGCAACCGACTTCGAGCAAGGCAAAGCCCAGGTGACGCAGAACGGCCGCCGCTTCACCATTGACACTGAGTGCGAGCCTGTGGAATAGGTGCTGGATATCAGCACACCATCAGAATAAGGCCGCTGCACTAGTCTAGCCGCATACAGCAACTAGCCAGCCGCGCAGCATCTGCTGAGGGGCTGACTGTAAAGGTTTACAAGCCGATGCGTGCCTGAGAATAGCTGTGGCTATCTAAGCAGGCGCCAAGGCCCGGCGGATTCTTTCTTGCACGGCCGGTGTGCTTTGCTGCTCGCTCTCGCAGTTCAGCCCGTGTTGGGCTGTAGCTATCAGAAATGCCGCCACCGCCGGCGACGTTTCCAACTGCGTGAAATAGTAGGGCGACAACATGCCAGCCCGGTTGAGAGCCGCCAAAATATCGGATACCGGCTGACGAAAAAGCTCCGCTAAATGCTCTGGCGTTACGGGTTCCGACGAGTGCAGCAGCAGCAAATTACAGCCAGCTTCGCGCAACTGTTCGGCGTACTCTGTAAAGGGGTTTGATGCAGGAGAAACAATAATCACATGTAAACAGAAAAGAGACGTACCTAATCTTCACTTAATTCTTTCCCGAGCTAGGCAGGCCAAACACTTGGCCCACCATAACGGCATCTACTCTTATCTGTAAGGATCTGAAAAACAAACGGCTTTCTCACTGCTCAGGTCCCATAACTTTATTGCCTGACTAAGCAGCTTGGATGGCGCGCCACGCTGGGTCCGGCGCTAGGCCAGCCTGCAAGTGCAGCAGCAAATCGGTAGCGGCTTCTGGGCTTAGTAACTGGCGGCTAGGGCTTTCGAAACAGATAATGCCGGCTCCTTTTTGCTCAGCGTGGGCAAAATGCACGGTATAGTACGCCTCATAATAAGTGCCATTCACATGCCGCGTAAGAAGAGCGAGGGCAGTAGGATCGATGCAGAACTGTTCACAGATTGTGGCCGCCAGCGTCGGAACCGACAACACCAGATTTTTAGTGTCGGGCAGTTCCGTGGCTACGGCCCATCCTTGCAAGGGGTGAACCAGCAATTGGCACCTCATAAGCTGCCGATTATGGTCACGAAACGTGAAGGCGGCAACGTCCTGAATGTCGTAGAGGTCGGCGGTGAGTGGAAACATAGGCGCAACACACAATAGCTAGAGGGATTTTGCCAAACTCAAACCCGGCAATATTTGGTGGAACAGCCACTCAGATTTAAGCCCACGGGCTCCCGAAGATCCTTGCGCGGAAATGTCCCTGCTTCCTCGAACACGTGCCACACCAAGTCGGTACCAACTGCCACGACGCAGCCCCAGAAGTCTGCCGCGGTGCGTTGCTTTTCCAGTGCCACGTCCTGTATCGAGGCGTATTCCTGAGGGTGGTTTGTGCGCGTTGGGTTGCCGGGAAGGCGAAAGGGACCGGGATGCTCTTCTAAAGTGCAGTAGCGCACGTTATCAACGGTTAGCAACAGCAGCAAGCGAGGCTCGGCTTCGGCTGGCACTTCCAGGTATATGGGCTGTTGCGTGTGCCCCAACGCCCGCCAATTTCGCGGGTCCTGACGTTGGTGCGCATCGGAAGCATCAGAACCAATAAACTCCTCAACATCTTCAACGGTACGATAAGCCGCTAACTCCCCGCGTACCGTAATTAGGCGCTCCGTAAATCGGCGGCAGAAGTAGTGCGCCGGAGCCTGCGTGGAAACGAAAGAAAGAGAAGAAAACGGCAGCTGCATCATTTGAAGCACGGTTGAGGTTGTGCCGTCCGCGCATCTTTTCAACTCGTAGAACAGAAGCGCGTTCGACAGTGAAAACTACGTGCGCTGCTCGAAGTCCGCCAGCAAAATTTGGCGAACGGTGTCTAGCAAGCAGACGAGTTACACTACAACTCCGTGAATGGCATTGCCCAGTGTACAGCTTCCAGCACAACCACTAGGCAGTTTTCTCTTTCTCAGATTTTCAGAGAAACTCGTTTCAGGAAGCGCCGAGCTGTTGTGCTCTACTAGCCCAGCAGGTGCAGACGCTTCTTCAATTCTTCTTTGTAAGAGCGGCTAACGGGCACATAGGCCTTCCCCAGCAGCACGCAGCCTTCCTCATAGGCCGAAACATGGTCGAGGTTGACGATGTGCGAGCGGTGCGTTTTGAGGAAGGAGAGAGGAAGCTTTTGCTCCAACTCTTTTAAGGTAGAATACACCACGAATTGCCCCGTAGCCGAGTGCAGACGAACATAATTATCGAATGCCTCCAAATAATGAATGTCTGCGGCTTGCAGCTTGACGTACGTTGAGCCTTTCTTGACGAAAAAGAAATTGACTCGAACATCGTCGGGCGCCGTAGCTTCCGGATCTGGCTCAGGCTTGATGAGCTGCGGAGAAGCTTGATAGGCAGCATACAAAGCCAGCTCCAGCTGGGTGCGCAGCATATCATCAGTGAAAGGCTTGAGAATATAGCCGTAAGGCTGCGCGAGTTTGGCCCGGTTAAGCGCTGCCGCATCCGAACGAGCCGTCAGAAAAACCACCGGTACCGCAAACCGCCGCCGTACCAGCAACGCCGTCGCAATGCCGTCGGTGTCGCCTTCGATATTGATGTCCATTAGCACCAGTTCGACGGGATGGCGCGCAAGGGCGGCTAATGCGTCGTCGCTGTTATCAACGGGTTCGAGAGGGGTGTGACCAAGCCGGTGCAGGGCCCGCTCAATCTCCGCCGCAATCAACAGTTCGTCTTCAACAATGAGGATGGTTGCCACGGGAAGAAATCTAGTAGGTAGATCATGCAGAAGCCCCTTGTAAATACAAGATTTACAAGGGGCTTCTGCAGTGGTAGCGCTCCCTCCTGGGCTCGAACCAGGGACCCTCTGATTAACAGTCAGATGCTCTAACCGGCTGAGCTAAGGAAGCGGTTATGGCAACGTTTATGTGTCGTTGCGGGTGCAATATTAGGCCAAATCGCGAGGCGGTGCAAGTATTGCATGCAAAAATATTTTCAATAAGCCCCTAGTTCGTGATTGTCAAGAGGTTTCCGGACAGAGAAGTGCTGTACTGGCGAAGGGGCCGGTTGGCGGGACCTTGCTGCACCTGCCCTTGCAGATTGAATTGGGAGCCGCAGCAGGCATCTTTTAGGAACAGCAAAGAAGGATCGATGCTGACGCGGGCGCACGTATCGTTGACGCGGTACGTGCAATTTCGCTCGAAGGCGTAATAGGTGTTGGCATTTTGGCGCACCACAATAAGGCCCCGCACTCCCCCCGCGACGTAGGCAGCGCCGTTATTGAAACGCAGGTTAGCATACTGCTGATTAGTAAGGTTGATGCTCTGGTTGAAGCTAGCAAGCGGAATCTGCGGATCGACATTGTTGGAGTCCGAGCCACAACTTGACAAAGCTAATTGACTGCACAAAGCCACTAGAGCACCCGCGGCCCGCCAAAAGCTCAGACTAGCATTACGTTGTATTTCTTGCATTTCTTGCACCGTGAAGCGTAGATAAACGAACCAGAAAGCCTGTAGTCGGGCTGTACGCTGGCGCTGTACTAACGCTTGCGTACAGCCAGGCAGTATACCAGTACTACCGCGCTACTGTACGCTTTCGAACTGTCGCAGGAAGCGCATGTCGTTTTCTGTGAACAAACGCAGGTCCTTGATTTGGTATTTGAGCATCGCAATCCGCTCAATGCCCATGCCCCAGGCGTAGCCAGAATACCGTTCGGGGTCGATGCCGCACTGTTCCAGCACGGCCGGATCAACCATACCGCAGCCACCTATTTCCACCCACCCCGTGCCTTTGCAGATGTTGCAGCCTTTGCCTTTGCAAATGAGACAAGTGATATCGATTTCGGCGCTGGGTTCGGTGAAAGGGAAGAACGAAGGGCGGAAACGCACTTGCACATCATCACCAAACAACTCCTGAACGAAGTAGTAAACGGTTTGCTTGAGGTCGGCGAAGCTCACGTTTTCATCCACGAACAAGGCTTCCACCTGATGGAACATCATGTGGGCACGGGCCGAAATGGCTTCGTTGCGGTATACTCGGCCCGGCATGATGCTGCGAATGGGGGGCTTTTGCGTCTGCATCACGCGCACTTGCACTGGACTGGTGTGCGTGCGCAACACCCATTCCGGCTCGCCAGGTGTGCGGTGCACGAAAAACGTGTCTTGCATGTCGCGGGCCGGGTGGTTTTCGGGGAAGTTCAGCGCCGTGAAGTTGTGCCAGTCATCTTCTATTTCGGGGCCTTCCGCTATATTAAAACCGATTCGAGCCAACACTCGCACGATTTCCTCGCGCACCAGACTCAACGGGTGCCGAGTGCCAAGCGCGTTGGGAATGGTTGGCAGCGTGTAGTCGAAGGTAGGATCGGCGGGGGCGTTGGTGGCGGCGGCTTCAAGCTCTTGCTGGCGGCTTTCGAAGCGGGTTAGGGCTAGCTGCTTCAACTGGTTCAGCTCTTGCCCTACGGCCCGGCGCTGCTCCTGCGGTACCGTCTTCAATTGATCGAATAGGTCGGCCAACTGGCCTTTGCGGCCGGTATAGGCAATACGGAACTGGTCGAGCTGGTCGGGGGTGCTCAGATCGTAAGCATCAATTTCGGCGCGTAGCCGGGCAATATTCTCTTGCATAGTAATACAAAGGTAGCCAGTAGTGAGATGAGTAGAAAAAAGGGGCTGTGAACCGCGTGAAGAGCAACGCTAATTGAGATGAAAAGAAATTTTTGAGTTTATAAAAACTGCCTTCCTAGCCTATGTACGGCATTTTTAAGCACCCATAGGAATGGCTCGTCACTGGGGAGATGGAAAGTTGGTACGGTTGCTGCAAAAGCACTCATACCAACGGCAGCAGCCGGAACGCGGGGCGCCACCCGTTCTGCCGCCACCGCTACTTCTTCTATCTCAGTCTTCCACTTCGCCTTTCTTTTCTCGCCATGAAAACGCTACTCTTCTCTGCCTTCCTCTTCGTTGCTTCGTTCAGCACTTCTTTCGCTCAAAGCCAGCCGCAAGCAGCGGCCGACTCCTGGGGTGATGAGCCAGTTGCTACGGCCGCCGCTGCCACCGACGAAGCGCCTCGCTACAACACGGGTTGGAACACGGCTCCCGGCCAAAGCCTGAGCCTGCACGACCGGCCAAGCACCGACTATTGGGGCCGTCCGCTGAAGAAAAAAGCCTCTAACCGGACCACTGCCCCCGCCAAGGAAGTTGCCTATCAGGAAGAAGAGAGCACCGACCCCATGATGCGTTCTTCTGGGGTGATGGTTGCGCCGGGCATGAATTCGGCGCCGTACCGGGGCGTGAGCACCGACTACTGGGGCCGCCCAATCAAGCGTAAATCGAAGGGGGCTTCAACGCTGGCTAAAAAAGTAGAAAAAGCCTCTCCAGTAGCCGCTAACACGGCTGGCAGCTGGTAAGTTAGCCGAAACGGCAAGGATTGCGTAGGAGGGAAACCTGTCGTGCTTAACCTTTTTCCGCCATGCGTATAGTTTCTCTTTTTGTTGTTGGGCTGGCTGTAGTTGGCTCTCTGCTCACCACTGCTGAAACCCAAGCTCAGCAAACGACCCGCCCCAAAGGCCCCAAAAAAGCTGCGAACGGCTACCACCGTACCAGCAACACCAGAGCAAAAGCTCGGTCCGGAGCCTATGCCCGCTATGACCGCTCGAATCGGCGCGACGAAGAGAACCTGAAGCTGGCCCCGGGCTTGCGCCTCAACATGCCAAGCCCACCGACCACCGATTATATGGGCCGCCCGCTGAAGAAAAAAGCCAAGCCTGCACCTGTAGCGGGCGGTGCTTCTTCTATCTCATCAGAGAAAGCCGCTCCCGCCGCCAAAACCACTCGCAAAAAGCAGTAGCTGGTGGCAAGCTTGTCATAGCAGTTCCCGCAAAGCCTGGTCCAACAAACCGGGCTTTTTGCTGCTCACTCCTTTCCTAAATCTGCTATCGAGGGTGAGGAAGACGAGTCTATAGTGCAAAAAGAGCCGCCTGGTTGTTTGAGCGTAAGTATGCTGGCAGCCGTTTTCTAGTATTATGTCGGAAGGGAGGAGTTCTTATTTCTAAAGGATGGAGCAGGGCGTTATAGCACCAGCAAACAGTAAAATAAACCAACCTATATTTTGTATTCCTTATGAAAGAATCTTGGTAAGATCGTATAAAGAGGAGAATAGCATAGGATTTAATTATTATCTTCACTAGGAACTTCTACCGATGTATTGCGTTCGGAGGAAAGTGTGAAAAGAGTTTCTTGCCAGAGCAAGGAGCCGTATCTTGCAGCGTTTTAACCCTAATTTATGATGACTCGTTTCGCGTTTTTGTTGCTGCTAGCCGGCACATTTTTGGTAGCTCTTCCTTCGCAGGCGCAGTCCAAGAAGGGTTCCTCTGATGGGTGGGGCTCGTCGGCCGGTTGGGGCGGTGCTGCTCCGGCCACTAAGAAAGCGGCTCCTGCTCCGGCCGCGAAAAAGGCTGCTCCCGCTGCTGCAGTAGCGGAAGAACCCGCGCCAGCCACAACTCCCGCCGCTGAGCCGGCTCCCGCTGCCGATGCTGTTTCCAGCCGAGCTGGTTTTGGCGGTGCTGCTGCTAGTGCTGCTCCAGAAGCCCAGCCAGGTGGCTCGGTGGTAGCGCCGGGTTTCACGGCCGCTCCTTCGCACCGCGTAACTACTGACTACCGGGGCCGTCCACTGGCGCCCTACGTTAAGCGCAATACGCGCCGGCCAGATCCAGTAGCTCCTGTTGCTATGCCAGAACCAGAGCCTGCTCCAGAACCGGTAGCGGCTGCGCCGGAACCAGCGCCTGCTCCCGCACCCGCTGCTGCCTCAGCTAGTGCTACTAAGGCATCGGACGGCGCTACGGCCACCAAGAAAACTGCTGCTCCAGCCCCTGCTCCTAAGAAAGCTGCTCCAGCCAAAAAGAAAGATGATGGCTGGGGTTCGGGTGGCAGCGGTTGGTAAGCTGCTCGTCCTGATAGCTTAGTCCAGTTAGGTATCAACACAAAGAAGCCCGGCCAACGAGATAGTTGGCCGGGCTTCTTTGTGGCTGCAATCGGCTAGACTACTGCAAATCGTCGGCGGCTACTGCTTCTAACACCGTTACTTCTTCGCGGGGTTGGGCTCGGTAATACAACGTACTACAATTGTCGGGGCGGAGCACATCTTGGGCAGCTGCCCGGACATCGGGGGGAGTTACTGCTTGCAGGCGCGCGCTTTCCTGGTTGATGAGGTTGGCATCGCCCATGAGTTTGCAGTAAGCAAGGTTCATCGCGCGATTCAGCAACTCTATCTCCCCGAATACGATGCTAGCTTCTGCCTGATTCTTCACCTTTTCCAACTCCTCTGCCGGTATTTCCTCGTCTCGAAGCGCCGCAACCACCGCCTCCACGGCAGCATCGGCGGCTTCGAGCGTTACGCCGGCGTTCAGCTTGCCACTCACAACGAGCAGGCCAGGCTCCAACGAGCCCATCACCGAAGCCGAAATAGAGTTGAAAAGGGGCTGCTCTTTCACCAATTGCTGGTAAAGACGGCTCGACTTGCCCCGGCCTAGGACGTCGCTCAATAAGTCGACGGCGTAGTACTCAGCGGCACTGCGGGCGGGCATGTGGTACACTTTGTACAAGGCACTAAGTGGCACATCGGCCGCTACTTCCAGGAAGCGGGGCGCAGTTTGGCGCGGCTCGGCGGGCAGTTGGCGCTCATAAGCCGGCCCACCCGGAATCGGCTCGAACCACTTTTCGGCCAAGCGGCGAGCTTCCGCCACCGTAACGGCGCCGGCCACCACTAGAATAGCATTTTGCGGCGCGTAGTGTTTCTTGAAAAACGCCCGTACATCGTCCATCACGGCATTTTCGATGTGGCTGACTTCCTTGCCAATGGTGGCCCACTGGTAAGGATGCCGCTCGTAGGCAAGAGGACGAAGCTTCAGCCATACGTCGCCGTAGGGCTGGTTGAGGTAGTTCTGCTTGAATTCCTCCACTACCACCTTACGCTGCACCTCTAGGCCGTTTTCGGAGAAGGCCAAATTGAGCATTCGGTCCGATTCGAGCCAGAAGCCGGTTTCGATGTTAGCGGCCGGTACGGTTAGGTAGTAGTTGGTGATGTCGGGCGAGGTGAAGGCGTTGTTTTCGCCCCCTACGCGTTGCAGTGGCTCATCGTAGCTCGGAATATTGACCGAGCCGGAGAACATAAGGTGTTCAAACAAGTGCGCAAAACCCGTGTGCGCGGCGTCCTCATCGCGCGAGCCCACGTTGTAGAGCACGTTGAGTACCGCCATGGGCGTCGTGTGGTCTTCGTGGACGATGCAGCGCAGGCCGTTGGCGAGCGTGAATTCTTCGAAATGAATCATACAGCAATATGGAAAGGGAGTACGCAACAAACCACGAGCAAAGGCATTGGGTTCTATAACGCACAGTTGCTACTATTGTGCATCGATGAACGTGGTAATTAGAGCACGACATTCAGCAATAATGCACAAATTTAAAGTGCCTCCTTACAGACCCGCAACGACGGAGGGAGTAGTAGAAAATACTGTTTCAGCACTTACCAGCCTTCGTGGTAATAGAGTTTCTTGCCGTTGGTTACGCCCCAGTAGTTGAGCAACTGCGCGTTGGTTTCGGAATACTCGGGGGCGTTTATCATCCACCACGACATAATCTTGCATTCCGCACTCACTCTCACTACGGATTCCGTGGACTGCGCAATTCGTTCCAGGCCGCGCCGCTCACAGGCGTTGTTGTCTTTCTCTTTGAGCCATAACCGATCGGCGTTGATGAAGATAGCCGAAAACAAGACCAGCCCCACTATATACCAACGGCGCGGATGGGCCGGAAGATGGTGCAACACGAAGTAGGTTGACAAACCGTAGAAAAACATCAACCCGATAATAAGGGGCATGATGGAGTCGCGGCGGATGATAAGGGGCCGGTACTCACGGTAGCCGCCGAGCGGCAGCAGCAGCACGTACACCACCGAGAAGAGCCCCAGCCACAGCAGGACACGAAGGATGCGTTGGCTGCCCGGAACGGCTGCCAGCTGGCGGCGAATCAGCCAGGTATTGCCTAGCGCCGCCAGAATGAGCAGCGGCAAACCTAGTTTATGCATTTGCCAGAAGATGCCCGAAGGAATCCGCAGGTACCGCTCCAGCAAAGGCAAAATGTGGCCGGTACTTTCCTTCTCGTTTCGGCCAATGTAGAGCGAGTACAAACACAATAGCGTGAACAGTCCTAGCAAGGCTACATTGAGTCGCGGCACCTGCTGAAGTCGGCCAAGCCACTGGGCTAGGTTGAAGCGTAGCCCTGCTTGCCATTGTTGCACAATCCAATGCAGCGCAATTCCGAAAAATAATACTGCTACCACGCCCGTGATGATGGCGCCATTGAAAGCCAGCACCACCATGAGCCCAATCAACGCTAGCCGGCTCGGCCAGCTTATGCGGAGCGGCTGCCCAGCCGAAGCCGCCAGATAAAAAGGCAGCAGCAACAACAGCAGCAGCGTTATTGGGAAGGCGTAGAAAAACGTGTACGTAATAGCCCGGTCGATAATACCCATCTGGTCGTTGTAGCCAGCCACCTGAAACAAGGGCACCAGCAGCGCCATCGCCAGCCACGGCCCCCGCCGACTAAGCCGGTACGTGCCACTGATGTAAACCCCCAGCACGTACAGCAGCAGCGCCTGCACGCCCACCGCAAACAGCGCGCAGGCAGCATATATACTGCTGATAGGGTCCGTGATACGCTGCAACCCGAACGGCACCGTTTTGAAATACGACACCATAGCGGCATGCGCGAAAAACCGGTTTGGCGCTACGTATACCTCGTTGCGCGTCAGCACAGCCCAGCCAAAAGGGTCGTGCAGCACTTGTCGGCAATCAGCATCAGGCAGGACAATACTGGGCAGGTCGCCATCGAGGGGCAGCTGGTAGGCCTGGAAAAAAGTGTAGCCCAGGTCCAGCAGCACAAACAAGACCAGCAGGCCAAACAGGTAGGATTTCTTCATGAGCGGTATCGGCGGAATACAAAGTTGGCCCTTCCGCCGGGTTATTCAATCACGAAATGCCAAACTCTAGCGGAGTGCCGCGTGAAGTGGGGCGAGCTGCGCAACAGTGTACCCGCAATTCCTAGAACTCCCCTCGCACGCCCAACTGCCATACGCGGGCTACCGGGTACACGCTGGCATCCTGGCCGGCTCGCAGCGGAGACGCCCCACCGCTACTCACGTTAGGATCGTAACCCCGGTAGGACCCTGTCACGAACAAATTCTGGCCGCCCACCCATACGCTGGCTTTCTGGGTGCCGCTATTGAGTACTTCGTAGTTCAGGATGAGCTGTGAGAGACGCACGTGGCTACCGCTTTCCAGATTTCTATTGCTATAACTGTAGGGCGAACTGCTGCCAGGTTGGGGTACCGAGGTGTTCTGGCGAGTCGTGGTCCAGTAGTCAATAGCACGGGCAGAACTATTAGTATAGCCCGTAGGCGTATCCAATATGGCAAGGGTGGTGTTCAGAATCTGATAGCCAAACAACCCATCAAGCTGGGCTTCTAGCCGAAACTTTTTCAGCTGCAACTGCTGATAGATGTTGAGCGTGTAGCGCGGTAGGCCGCTGCCCTGGTAGGTCCGGTCGGAGGGGTCAATCTGGCCGTCGTTGTTGAGGTCACGGTAGCGTGTCTGGCCGGCATCAGGCGAACTAGCTGGGTAGGTGCCGTTTTGCTCATATACAAAGAAGCGGCCTACCGACTGGTCTTTTTTCAACCCCAAAAACGACGTGCTATTGGGAAAGAATGATGAGTTAAGGGCTTCTATCTGATTGCGATTAGCAGCAGCGGCCAATTGTGAATAACTGACTAGAGAACCAAGCTGCCAGGTGCTGGCTAACGTTAGCTCCAAGCCACGGTTGCGTAGCGTTATATCCGGAACGTACACTCTAGTGCTCGATCCGCTGGAACCAGCAAGTGACACTGGTAGCATAGTTTGAGCATGTTGCGTACGACGTTGGTAGGCATTAGCTTCCAGCGTAAGTCTTCCATCCAAGATGCCCACGCGTAAGCCAGCGTCGTGGTGAGTGGTACGGTCGGAGGAAAAGTAAGAGCTAGTTTTCCCCGACCCAACCCACACGGTTAAGTCATTCAACCCTGAAGCTCCCGCCAGAAAGCCTTCTTTGTTGAGGTGCCACCCCACCTGAGCCCCCGGAAACCAGTAGGCTTTGGTTGGAATTCCAACGTCTGTGGCGGCCACATCGGTTCGTAATGAAGCCTGTACCTCATAGCGTCCGCCATACGTGTAAGTAAAGGCCACCGAAGGGTTATGTATTCCAGTGAATTTCGTTCGATAATAAGAGCTCTCTCGAGTAATGGCGGTGTAAGTCAGTAATTCTTGTTCCCGCTCGTATTGCTGGCGCAGGTAAGTGAGTGTAGCTACCAGGCTGTGCCGCTCTCCAAACGTGTGCTGATAACGCAGTACGGCATCGGCTACCCAGTTGTAGCTATTGGTCGTGGCGGTGCTTGTTTCCACTACGCGCAGAGTAGGGGCCTGGAAGTTTTCGGGCGAGTAGCCTAACCGGCGGGCTTCGACTTGCTCCCGGCTGCCGCGCACATTCAGGCTCAGCGCATCGTTGAACTGATAGGAGGCGCTGAGTTGGGTAAGCAGGCGTCGCGTACGGGGGGTGGCGTAGAAGAAATCCAGTTCGCTACGAATAAAAGGACTTGTGGAAATAGTGCGTGCTGGCACGGCGGGTATACTGAGCAAGGCTTCCCGTAACAAAGGCCGCGCGTCGGGCTCGGTGCCGGCGTAGCGCTGGTCTGCCTGGCTTCCGCTGGCTTTTAGTCCCACGCTTAGCTTGCTGGTCAACTGCTGGTCAAGATTGAGGCGCAGGTGGTAGCGGCTCAGGCTCGATCGTTTCACCACTCCCGCTTGGCGCAGGTAGTCGGCGGCCACGTAGTAGCGGGTGTGATGCGGTGTGAGGCCGTCCACGCTCACATTATGGTTCTGCATACCGGCCGTCCGGAGTACCTGATCTTGCCAATCTACCTCAGCTAGGTTACTGAGGTCGGTGGCAGAATAAGAAGCTTGGCCGCCTTGATCAACAACGGTAGCGTTTATCATGTTAGCGTACTGCCGGGCGTTCAGCAGTGCGTAGTGCTGGCGTACTTGCTGCAATCCGCCCCAGCCGGCGTACCGCACCCGTAGCGGCTGGGCAGTGGCCAGGCCATCGGCACCGCGCCGCGTGCTGATAAGGATAACGCCGTTGGTACCCTGCATCCCGTAACGCGCCGTGGCGGCGGCACCCTTCAATACCTCAATCATCGCCACATCTTCCACGGGCATGTCCAGCAGTGGGTTGGCATTAGGTGTCTGGGGCGTGGGCAGATCGGGGGTGAATAAATTTTGTGGGCCGGTCCACTGTTCCGGCGTCACGTCGGTATTGTAGGCCGGCACTCCATCCACCACGTACAGCGGCTGACTGTTGCCCGTCACGTTGGCAATACCCCGAATACGCACCGTAGCCCAGGCCCCTGGTGCCCCAGAATAGGGCGTATACTGCACCCCCGCCACGTGGCTAAGCGCTGGTTGAATCGTGGTGAATGGTGAGAAGTTATACGTCGTGGTTATTATCACTCCTCTAAATCCGCAGGAAAATGTTCCAATGAGTAGCTTCTGACGCAGTTTAGAAGCAAGGCTATCTACTAGATGTGATTCAACGGAAACTCGGCGCGGCGTCAGCTGTTCTAATAATTGAGCATTAGCGGCAATAGCGGCCAAAAAAAGAAAACCAGCGGGTAAAATTCGACGCATAGAAAAAGGAAAAAGAATGGAGGTTACGAAGATAGATGCCGCCGCCTCGCGCTTTCCATAATTTCATCGATATATAAAGGCCCGGCCTTATCTCCAGTAGTCCAAGCGCACCGCCCATCTTCCCGCCAACGTGCAAAACGTCTATTTTCGCCTAGTCCGAGCAAAGTCCGAGACTACTCTATGACTACCCCGTACCTTGCCCGACCGGTAACAGGAGTCACTGCCCGGAAAAGTACTACTCACTACCACCTTCAGCCCCGTAGCCATTAAGCCACGGGGCTTTTTTGTACGTGCCCGTTTCATCTCCTCCTGATGTTCTTGTCCTTCCGCCCAAAGCCGTACTTTTAAGCCCATATTTCTCCCCCCGCGTCTCCCCATGAACTTCGACCGCAAAGACTACTCCAACGAAACTCTCCTGCACCTCTACCAGCACCTGCTCCGGCCGCGCATGATCGAGGAGAAAATGCTGATTCTGTTGCGTCAGGGCAAAGTGAGCAAGTGGTTTTCGGGGATAGGGCAGGAAGCCATTTCGGTGGGCAGCACGCTGGCGCTGGAAGAAGATGAGTACATCCTGCCCTTACACCGCAACCTAGGCGTATTCACGGGCCGCAACATTCCTTTGGACCGCCTCTTCGCGCAGTGGCAGGGCAAAACCACCGGCTACTCCAAAGGCCGCGACCGAAGCTTCCACTTCGGCACCAACGAGCACCACATCGTGGGCATGATTTCCCACCTCGGCCCGCAGCTAGCCGTGGCTGGCGGCATTGCCCTGGCCGACGTGCTGGAGCAGCGCCCCAAAGTAACCGTGACGTACAGCGGCGACGGCGGTGCCTCGGAGGGTGACTTTCATGAAGCCTTGAACGTGGCCGCTGTATGGCAGCTGCCGGTCATCTTCATCATCGAAAACAACGGCTATGGCTTGAGCACACCGAGCCGGGAGCAGTTCCGCTTCAATTACTTCATCGACAAAGGCCCCGCCTACGGCATGGAAGCCGTGCAGGTCGATGGCAACAACGTGCTGGAAGTGTACGACACCGTGCGCCGCCTCGCCGAAGACCTGCGCCGCAACCCGCGCCCCGTGCTGCTAGAGGCCCTCACGTTCCGGATGCGCGGCCACGAAGAAGCCAGTGGCACCAAGTACGTGCCGCAGGAGCTGTTTGAAGAGTGGGCCCAGAAAGACCCAGTAGAAAACTACGAGAAGTGGCTGGTAGAGCAGGGCGTTCTGAGTGAAACCGGCCGCCACCAAGTGCGTGAGAAAATCAAGCACGAAATAGAAGCCGGCCTACAAGCCGCTGATGCCGTGCCCATGCCTACGGCCAGTCTGCAAGAGGAAGTAGGCGACATGTACCGTCCTTTTGTGCCTAGTGCTGAGTTCTTAGTGCTTAGCCCGAACGACCTAAGCACTAAGGACCAAGCACCAAGCACTACCGAAAAGCGCTACGTTGATGCCATTTCCGATGGCCTCCGCCAAAGCATGGAACGCTACCCCGAGCTGGTGCTCATGGGCCAGGACATTGCCGACTACGGCGGCGTGTTCAAGATTACGGACGGCTTCGTGGCGCAATTCGGCAAGGAACGGGTGCGCAATACACCCCTGTGCGAGTCGGCCATCGTGGGGGCCGGACTGGGGCTGAGCATTAAGGGCAAGAAGGCGATGGTAGAAATGCAGTTTGCCGATTTCGTGACTTGCGGATTCAACCAGATAGTGAACAACCTCGCCAAAAGCCATTACCGCTGGGGCCAGAACGCCGACGTGGTGGTGCGTATGCCCACCGGCGCCGGCACCGCCGCGGGCCCTTTCCATTCCCAGAGCAATGAAGCTTGGTTTACGCACACGCCGGGCCTGAAAGTGGTGTATCCCAGCAACCCCGTCGATGCCAAAGGCCTGCTTTGCGCTGCCATCGAAGATCCCAACCCAGTGATGTACTTCGAGCATAAATTGCTCTACCGGAGCATCTCGGCCCCCGTGCCCGATGTATACTACACCACGCCCATCGGCAAGGCGGCGCTAGTGCGGGAGGGCGAAACGCTGAGCATCATCACCTACGGCGCGGGCGTGCACTGGGCCTTGGCGCTGGCCGAGGAATTGAATCTTGACGCCGACATCCTCGATCTGCGCACCCTGCTACCGTGGGACGAAGAAGCCGTGCGCCGCACCGTGGCCAAAAACGGCCGCGTACTGCTGCTGCACGAAGACACCCTCACTGGTGGCCTGGGCGGCGAGCTAGGAGCCTGGATTGCGGAGCACTGCTTCCAGTACCTCGATGCACCCCTCATGCGCGTAGCCTCCCTCGATACCGCCGTTCCTTTTTCGCCGCCTCTCGAAAAGCAGTTTTTGCCCCAGCAGCGTCTGCGCGAAGCAGTGGAAAAGCTGCTCAGCTACTAAGTCAAGTAATGAGGAGTGAGGAATTAATAATGAAGAAGTACCAACGTATGCAGACCGCTACGCGCAGCCGAAGACCAATTTTATGGGGCGTGGGCCGGCTTTTGGGGCTCTGCTTGCTGTTGGTTGCGTTGCTGGCGGGTTCGGGTTGCCACCGCTACGCGCTGCCCAGCCCAAAAGGCCCTCCGCAGCCCAAGGTGAAAAAAGCCAAGAAAGGCTCCGCCGATGCCAACGCCGATGGTAGCGTTGCTACCACCGACCCCACCGAAGTAAAGATTGAGAAAAACAGCTACGACAAGAAAGGCCTACTGAAAAAACCCAAGTATGAGCGTCGTAAGCGCGTAAAGAAAGTAGGGCAGCGCAAGTTTATGGGTATCGTGCTCCCATTTTGAATAGTAGGTTCTAAGTATCAGGGTATTGAACAATCACTAAAGCAGAACAGGGTAATATCTTGTTGTCTTAATACCGACTACTTGCTACCAATTACCTGCTCAGCTTCTGCTCCCGACTCACGGAGTGATTTTTTCTGCCGAGTTTCGTTCTTTGGTTCTGTCTTTCAACCCGTTCCTCCCGCCCCATGCGCTGCTTCTTGTTTGTTCTTGGCCTGTGGTGCTGGTCCACCGTCGAGGCTCCAGCCCAGATTATAGAGTCCAACCAACGGGCCCAGAACCGCCGTGCTCTGCGCGACGCCCGCAAGCATCCGGCTCCTTACAAAGACTCACACTTAGCTGTCGACAAGAAATCGTTGAAGCGGGGTGAAGGAAGCCGCCCGAGTGAGGCTGGTAAAGAACGAGACAGTTATAAGTTCGACAATACGGGGGCCGCCCGCGTAAGTGAACCAAGCACCGTGTCTTTACGTCTTCGCAAGAAGAAGAAGCCTACTCCTCAGTAAACTCTCATTAGTACCCATGTCCACGCCCTGGCAACCACTCACCCAATCGGAACAGCTACTCGACATCGTGCGCGAGTCGCAGGAGCAGCCGGTTCTCATTTTCAAGCACAGCACCACCTGCTCCATCAGCGCCGCCGCCAAGGGCAAGCTGGAACGCCAGTGGGCCGATGCGGGCCTCAGCGACGCAAAGCTCTACTACCTGGACTTGCTCCGCTACCGCCCCATTTCCACCGAAATAGCTCAGAAGTTTGGCGTGCAGCACGAGTCGCCGCAACTGCTCCTGATTCAGGATGGCGAATGCCGCTACGATGCTTCCCACATGGGTATCCGCCTGAGCGACGTTAGAAGCGCAGTAAATGGTTGAATTGTTAAATGGCTGCATGGTTAAATGGTTGGTCGTTCAACGAGTTGTTAGAACGACCAACCATTTAACCATGCAGCCATTTAGCCATTATATTCAAACTGAACCTCCTGCCGGATTTCCGGGTTGAGGCTAAGGGCCACGGGACACGTACGAGCCGCGTTTTCTAGCAGACTGCGTTCCTTATCTGCTAGCGCGGCGGGCAAACGAAATAGCACGTCAATCTGTTGGATACGGCGCGGTTCGGCAGCCATATGCTTCGTGATTTCGTATGTAACCCCCGTAAGGTCAAGGTTGTGGCGGTCGGCCACAATGCCCATAATAGTCATCATGCACGCGCCGAGGGAAGCACATACGAGGTCGGTGGGGGAGAATGCCTCACCCCGGCCGTGGTTGTCGACGGGAGCATCGGTCAGGATGGTGTTGCCGGAGGCCGTGTGGGTGGCTTCGGTACGCAGGTGGCCGGCGTAGCGGGCGGTGGCAGTGCTCATAAAATCGAGGTTGAGGAAGCTAAGCAGAAAAACAAAATGATGCTCACAAATTTACGTACTTTCGATAGGGTAGCCGCCGGGCAGCCCGGTCGGTTTGTTTTTCCTTCTTCCTCAGCTTCCCTGCGTCCCTTGCGACACGTATTCTCTCTTGTCGGCGTGCTGGCCCTAGCTAGCCCGGCCGCCGTTTGGGCCCAGACGACGGCGCCTGCTCCCAACGATGATCCTTCTTACCGGAAGGAATTCGTGTATGGCATCAACTTCAATACCCGAGGCGGCCTTATTGGGGGCGTTTCGGTGCGTTCTACGAAAGTGCTCAACGAAAACTGGTCACGCTACTGGAGCATTGAAGGCGTGGAGGTGAAGCATCCCAAAGAACAGCGGGTAGCCAGCTACAACGGCAGTTCTTACATAGACTATAAAAGCAACTACCTGTTTGTGTTGCGCCCCACAATAGGTGCGCAACGAGTTATTTTCCGTAAGGCGCCGGAATCCGGCGTGCAAGTAAACGGGTTGTTCGGCGCGGGCCCATCCATCGGGCTGCAACTACCTTACTACATCTACTACGATTACACTGCCCGCGACAGCCGCGGCAATCCTATTGGTCCGGAGGATGTGCGGGCTGAGCAGTTCGACCCGCAAAAGCACGGGGATAGAAGGTTTCTCTTGGACCGGGCACCTTTGTTCTCGGGTATCGGTGAGGTGAAGCCTTACATTGGGGCACACCTGCGCGCGGCGCTCAGCTTCGAATATGGCCGCTACCGTGATGCCGTGGCAGGTATCGAGACGGGATTTTTGTTGGAAGCATACGCCAAGCGGCCCACTATTTTGAGTCCGCCCGCACAATTGCAAGGCGAAACGGTTATCAATGACCGGTTCTTCCCTTCTGTATACCTCACGGTTTACTTAGGGTCAAGAAACTAACTTCTATTGTAGCAGCGAAGTGCTAACGGTAAGTAAGCAAACTTGCTCCCGGGTTTATACCTAGGGTGAAGTTCTGTTTACTGTCGCGCATGTTTTCTGGCTACGTTACCTTTGCCGCATGAATGATTTGCTGCTGACCCTGCCCATTATCCAACCCGAAGCCTTAGCGCCAGCGAAGCCGCGCAAACCCGACTGGCTGCGCGTGAAGCTACCCGTGGGGCCCGAATATGCCGCTGTGCGCCGGCTGGTAGATGAGCACAAACTCCACACCATTTGCGAGAGCGGCAACTGCCCCAATATGGGCGAGTGCTGGGGTGCCGGTACGGCCACCTTCATGATTCTGGGCAACGTATGCACCCGCTCCTGCTCGTTCTGCGCCGTGGCCACGGGCCGCCCCAACGAATATGACACCGATGAGCCCCGCCGCGTAGCCGAAGCCATTCAACTCATGGGCGTCAAGCACGCCGTTATCACGTCCGTCAACCGGGATGAACTAAAGGACAGAGGGGCTAGCATCTGGCTTGAAACGGTGGTGCGCGTGAAAGAACTCTCGCCTGAAACCACCATCGAAACCTTGATTCCGGATGTGAAAGCTAACTGGGAAGCACTGGAAACCATGATTGCCGGCGGCCAGGAAGTGGTGTCGCACAACATGGAAACGGTGGGCAGCCTCTACCGCCTAGTGCGCCCACAAGCTAAATACGACCGTAGCCTGGAGCAGATCCGCCGAACCAAAGAGGCGGGCAAGCGCACCAAATCGGGTATTATGCTGGGCTTGGGTGAAACCAAGGATGAAATGTACAAGGCGATGGATGACCTCGTAGCCAACGGCCTCGACATCCTGACATTAGGCCAATACTTGCAACCCACTAAGCGCCACCTGGAAGTAGCCGAATTTATCCATCCCGATTTGTTCGCCCACTACAAGGAAGAAGGCTTGGCTCGCGGCTTGAAATACGTAGAAAGCGGCCCGCTCGTACGTAGCTCCTACCACGCCGAGCGCCACGTGAACGTGCCAATTTAACGGCACTCTACGTTAATAAAAGGCCACCTGCACGCAGGTGGCCTTTTATTTGAGAGATTTTTCTACTTCGATAGAGTGACAATTCCTGCAAGTTTTGCTGCGGCCGATTAAAGGATAACTTTCCGTACTAACAAAAAGCCTCGGATCAGCTTGATCCGGGGCTTTTTGTTGATGTGCAAAAGCTATTTCAGCACCGATAGTGGTTGTTGCCGGCCATCGGGTAGAAGGAGGCGCAAGGAGTACACGCCAGCGAGCAAGGCATCGAGGCTGTTGAGGGTAGCGGGTTGAGTGCCTAGTGTTACGTGCTGCTCACGTACAGTACGGCCCAGCGTCGGTCAGGCGGAGTTCCGCTGCGCCTTGGAAGCTAGCCGGTACCTGCACCCGGAGCGCCGCCTCGAATAGTACGGGCCAAACTTGCAGACCTAGGTTTACGGACCGCGGGTTGCCAGTGCTCCGCCCGCCAAACTCATAAGCGCCTAGATCAGGCGTGGTAACACTACGCAGGGCGCCAGTTAGGTCATCGCACGGCGGCTACGGCGCTGCCTTGGTTGTCGAGGGCGGAGTTGGTGGGGCGTATAACTGCTCAGGCCATATAAATAGGCCAGAAACTAAGAGCGTTTCATACTTGGAATAGTCGTGCAACTGAGCGTTTAGGCTCGTAGCTCCAGGCTCAGTTGGGTTGCATCTTGAGTCAAGATGAGGCTGCTTACTTTCCTAAAAATGGAAATTACAATGCCCTGCTAGTTGCCAGCTTGATGTATAAGGAAAACAATATCGATTTTCCCTTCAACTAGCATTTTGTTCGTCGTCAATTACCTACGCTTCGTCGGCGTTAGATACCTTCTTATCTAAATTTTATAATGTATTTTCAGTGCTCAGAATATAGTTATAATATTTAATTAAATATTAATAATTAAGATTTTAAGCAAGCAGATATATAAACTAAATTTGCTACTGCTATTGGTGCGTTCTGACCTCAAAGCCAACCAATATGCTCACGTCCTTTTAGTCCTCACGCGCTGCACACACGTCCCTACAAACCCGAAATTTCCCAATATGATTCGACTTATACTCGCTGTAATAACTGTATGCACTCTGGTTACGCTCTTCGCTTGGGGAGAGCCTTTTCAACTTCCTGCTCTATTCAGAGGAGCTTGGCCAGCGGAGGTTGCTAAAGGCGCGGAAACCTTAAGCGTTTCTAACAGCCCTAAGAGAACCAAAGCAAGCCGCCGAGCTTCGGCGCAGGCTGCTTCTACACTAGCCGTAGTGCAGCTGAGCGGAACAGTTTTCGAGGACCCCAACTATGGTGGGGGAGCAGGACGGCCACTGGCTACCACGGGTACCGCTGGCATCGCCGGCGCTACGGTTGAGCTGTACGACAACACTGGACTCTACGTTGAAAACACAGTCACCAACGTCAACGGTGAATACACGTTTAGTGGTAATTCGGGCGAGACGTACACGATACGAGTAGTCAACTCGTCGGTGCGCAGCACGCGGCCGGGGTACGTACCCGGCTTGTTGGGCGTGCAAACCTTCAACGGAACCGTGGACCATGTAGGCGGTGAGGCGCCCGAAAAAGTGGACGCACCAGCCGGGGGGAGTGGCACCACCTTGTTAGTATTGAATACGACCACAACCATTGCCCAAAGCCAGGCGGTGGTGACAGTAAGTGCAGGAGGCGCGTCGGGAATAGATTTCGGCTTCAACTTCGATGTGGTAGTGAATACCAACGATGTCGGCCAAGGCTCGCTACGCCAATTTATTGCCAATAGTAACGCGCTAGGTGATGAGGCCAGCCTTGCCCAGGACGGCCGTTACGCCAACCAAATCGATTTGGCGGTGGGCGGCACGGCTCCTGCAGTGGCTTTGCCCACCGGACGCGAGACAAGCATCTTCATGATTTCGGATGGACAAGCGCATCCTGGCTTGCGTGCCGGGTTAGTCAACCAACTCTCGCTGCAAGGTGTAGCCGTGGTGGTGGCGCAAAGCTATTTGGGCAATATCGTGGGGGCAAACGTGGTCATCAACGGCCTGACGCAAACTTACAATGTGGGCAATACCAACGACGTGCTGCTAGGTACGGGCGGCAAGGTGGGCGTCGATGGCGTGGCATTGAGCAGGTTGAACGGACCAGAAGTACGGCTGGAGGGTTCTTCTGCCATCGATGGTGGGCTGCGTTTCTTTGCCGTGGCCAATGCCAACGTGATGGGCCTGAACATCTACGGCTTCGGGGGCGGCAACAACAACGGCGGGGCCAACGGCCTCATCTCATTCAGAGATTGCACCAACCCAGAGGTGCGGCAAAACGTGCTGGCCCCCAGTGCCACCAGCTTCGGCACCGACCCCGGCCCTGGCAACCGCGGATTTTCCGACAACATGGGGTTAATCAACTCACCAGGGTTGATGATGAGCAACAACCTGGTTGGGTTTGGCGAAGGCCACGGGATATATGTGATTGGCGGTAGCACGGGGGCCACCATCACCAACAACGAATTTCTAAACAATGGCTTGTATACGGGCTTTCCCCTGCAAAACAATATTGCCGTGCGAGCCGAAGGTATTACCATCACCGGCAACCGCCTTGCCGATGGTGGGGGTAACGGCATCAACAACTACGATGGCTCGGGCGGCAGCTGTGTAGTCACCAACAACACCATCGAGGGCAACGGGCAGCTCGGCGTGGCTCGGGCGGGCATCAACCTGCGCGCCACCAGCGACTGGTTTATTTCGCGAAATATTATCCGCAGCAACATCGGCGCCGGAATCCGGCTGACAAATTCAAGCGGCGGCATCGTTCTGAGCCAGAATAGTGTTTCCGGCAACGGCCAAGTAATGGGCCGGGAAACCGGTGAAATCGGCATCGACTTGCAGACTAGCAGCGACAACGATGAACTGGGGGGCAACGCGCCCTACGTGACGTTCAACGATGATGGTGACGCCGACACGGGCGGCAATGACGCGCTCAATATGCCGGTCCTGGAGTCGGCAACTGTGGCGAGTGGTACGCTCACGCTCACAGGGTTCGCTAGCTCTGGTACTAAGGTCGAGTTCTTCGTGCCCCAGCCCAACAACCTAATCTCGGGTAGCACGACGGGCAACAACTTTGGCCAGGGCAAGACTTTCCTTTTTAGCCGTAATGAGGGCACTGGGCAAGATTTGGATGCCACTGTCGGCTCCTACGGGCTGGGTGGAGCGGCGGTCAATGGGTTTGCTCAAGGCTCTGAAATCAACCAAAACCGCTTCCGCTTTCAGCTACCATTGAGCGACCTAACGGCCGCTCAGCAGGCTGAGCTGGCCGCTAGCGGCCAGCTAACGGCCACCGGAACGCTGGGCGGGCGCACGAGTGAATTTTCGGGCCGCGTAACGCTAGGCGTTCCGCTCACGGGCACCGTATTCGAGGACGTCAACTATGGCGGTGGAGCTGGTCGGCTTCGGACCACTTCCGGTGCGCGGCCCGTGGGCACCGTCGGCGACCCCACCACGGCCGCTAGAGTTGAGCTCTATGATGTGGCGGGTAATTTCGTAACAGGCACTCAAACGTCCACTGCGGCGGCTACTGTGGGACAGTACGAGTTTGGCGTGCCTGCCGGAACCTACACGGTGCGTGTGGTAAGCAGCACGGTACGTTCTACCCGGCCGGGGTCGGTGGCGGGCTTGCTGCCGGTGCAAACCTTTAACGGCACCGGAGGCGCTACCCGCGTAGGCGGCGAAGCTCCTGAAAAAGTCGACGCCGAGGCCAATATGGGCGGACAGCCTCTGTTCAGTTTGACCACTCCATCTACCACAGCGCAAAATATAACCAGCGTAACAACAGGCGCGAACGGAGTCAGCGATATAGATTTTGGCTTCAACTTCTCCACCATCGTCAACACCAACAATGCGGGTCAAGGCTCGTTACGCCAGTTTATTCTCAACAGCAACGCCCTGACGAACGCGGGCCTGGCGCAAGTAGGCGTTTATTCGTTGGCCGGCGTGACGACGCCGTTGCCCGCGGGCCAGGAAACCAGCATTTTCATGATTTCAAACGGGCAGCCCCATCTAGGGCTGCGAACCGGCCTGGTCAATCAACTATCAGCCGATGGCGTGGCTCTTATTACAGTTACCACGCAGTTGCCTGACATTGCGGACGATAACACGACCATCAGCGGCGAAACGCAGACCTTCAACGTAGGCAACACCAATGCCGTGGTGCTCGGTACGGGTGGTACGGTGGGTACCAACAACCTGCCGCTGAGCCGGGTGCAAGGCCCGGAAGTACAGCTGCGCGCGGCGTCTCCGTTTACGGTTAGCCGGGGACTAGTGCTGAATGGCAACGACTGCACGGTGAATGGCCTGGCCCTTTATGGCTTCGGCGCCAGCGCCAACGACTCGTTTTCGGCTGACCTCATTGCCAATGGCAATGGCCTAGTGGTCAGCCGCAACGTGATTGGTACGCCCGCCACGGCTTTCGTTGACCCCGGCCCCGGCAACCGCACCAATGGGCTGCACATTTTCGGGCAGTTTGGCAACGTTACGCTCACCGTGACCAACAACCTAATCGGCTACGGCGAAGACGGCGCGGTGACTGTGTGGAACGGCCGCAACATCACCCTCATTCAAAACAACGAGCTGCGTGGCAATGGCCAGGCCAACGGCTACCTTTCCAGCACCGGGGCACGGTCGGTGGGGTTTAAGCTAGTAGGCAACCTAATTGCCGACAACGTAGGTGGCGCTTTCGATAATTACGCCGGTAATGGGGGCATCAGCATCCGCGACAACACCATTCGCGGTAATAGCCGGGGCTCGGCGGCTCGCTCGGCCTTGGCCGGAGCCAACCGGGCCATTTTGCTCATAGGCCCTGGCAACGAGGTGGTGCATAACGTTATCGTCGATAACTATGGGCCGGGCGTGCAAGCCTCCAGCACCGTCGAGGCGTTGATTTCCGAGAACTTTATGGCTGGCAACGGCGGTGTGGCTGGCATTAGCGGGGGAGGCCCCGTGGGTACAGCGGGTATCGACTTGCAAAACTCCAACGATGACTACAGCAACGGCACGCCGCCCTACGTGACGTTCAACGACGACGGCGACGCGGATACGGGCGGCAATGGCCTGCTCAACTACCCGGTGCTCATGACAGCCACTATTGTGGGTGGCAACCTGACGCTAACGGGCCTTGCCACGGCCGGTGCGCGACTCGAAGTGTTTGTCGCCACGCCAAACACGCTAACCACGGGCAACACCACCGCCAACAACTTCGGCCAGGGCAGCCTGCTGCTATTCACGCGCACCGAAGGCGATGCCAATGATACCGATAATACCACTGGCTCGTACGGTCAGGGAGGCGCTTTGATCAACGGCTTCTTCCAAGGAACAGAGACCAACCAGCACCGTTTCCGTTACGTGGTGCCTGTTAGCTCGCTCAGCGCAGCACAGCAAGCAGCACTAACGACGGGCGCCGTAAAGCTCACGGCCACGGCTACGCTGGCCAACAACACGTCCGAGTTTTCGGGCAACGTGCTGGTGGGCGTGCCGCTGACGGGCATCGTGTTTGAAGACGTGAACTATGGCGGCGGCGCCGGCCGCAGTCTGGCCGCCAGCAGTGGCGTGCCGCGCGCCGATGCTACGGTGGAGCTTTATGACAACGCCGGCATACTCATCAACACCACGACCACCGATGCGGCGGGACGCTACGAGTTCAGCGCGCCGGCCGGGTCGTACACGGTGCGCGTGGTGAGCAGTACGGTCACTTCGTCTCGCCCTGGTTACGTGGCGGGTCTGCTACCCGTGCAAACCTTCGTGAATGGCGACGGGAACCGCGTGGGCGGTGAAGCACCGCAACTGGTGGACGCGCCGGCTAACACCGGCAGCCAGACCTTGGCCGGGCTAACCACCGCTACCACCATAGCCCAGAGCATAGCCCAAGTAGCGCTTAGCGTGAGTGGGGCCAGTGAGGTGAATTTCGGCTTCAATTTCGATGTCATTACCAATACCAACTACGATGGGCAAGGCTCATTGGCGCAGTTTGCAGCCAATGCCAATGCTCTTTCCAACGCGGGCCTAGCCCAGCAAGGCCAGCCGACCGGCCAGGAGACGACCCTGTTTATAATTCCCGACGGGCAGGCCCACGCGGGTCTGCGCGCGGGCCTCGTCAACCAACTCTCGGCGCAGGGCGTGGCGGTTATCAGCCGCGCGGGAGACGGTTATTTTGTTAGTGGCCCCAACACCGTATTCGATGCCGCCACCCAGACGCGCAACGTTGGCGATACGAACCCGCTGGTGCTGGGCACGGGCGGCACCGTGGGCGTGGCCGATTCTGTACTGACTCGCGTGAACGGGCCGGAAGTGGAGCTGCACGGCACGCGTAGCGGCTCGGGATTCCGGGTATTTGCCAATGACGTAACGGTACGGGGTTTCAGCATTTACGGCTTCAACAATAATATTTTCCTGGCTACCAACTACACCGGGGCTCTGTTGGAGCGCAACGTGCTCGGTGCCACGGCCACGAGCTTCACCGATCCGGCGGTGCGTACGCAAGGCAGCAGCATCTACGTGGATGGCGCCAAGAATGGCATCTACCGCCACAACCTCATTGGCTTCAACGGGGGCACGGGCGTGTGGCTGTTTAGCTCGGGCTCCAATGATAATATCATCCGCCAAAACGAAATCAGGAGCAACGCGCTGGAATACGCGGGGCTTGATGGGCTGGAATTTCTGGGCAACAGTAGTGGCAACATCTGCCAGGCCAACCTTATCATTGAAAACCAGAACACCGGCATTGACGCCCGCCACAGCAACGGCAGCAACATAGTGCGAGATAATACTCTGACGCGCAACGGCCGCAACGCAACGGCCAACAACGACGGGGAAGGTATTCAGATTTCGGGGGGGTCCAACACGCAAGTGCTGCGCAACACCATCACGGACAACGACGCGGCTGGGGTGTCCGTGTTTGGCAGCGCCCAGAACAACGTCATCAGTCAAAACGCTTTTGGCGGAAATACGGGCATCGGCATTGACCTTCGCGGCAGCACCGGGGTAGACGTAAACGACGCTGGAGATGCGGACACAGGCGGCAACAGCCTGCTCAACTTTCCGGTGCTGGAGTCGGCCACCATTTCGGGTGGCAACCTGCTGGTACAGGGGTTTGTAGGCTCCGGCGCCACGGTAGAGCTATACCTGGCCGTGGCCGACCCCACCGGCTTCGGCGAAGGGCAAACCTACTTGGCCACGCGCACCGAAGGCGGCCCCGACGACACGAACGCGGGCACGGGCAGCTACGGTCCGGGGGCCATCAACGGCCTAGTGCAAGGCCAGGACAACACCAACAAGTTCACCTTCGGTATTCCGCTCAGCAGCCTGAGCGCAAGCCAGCTAGCTGCTCTCTCGGGTAGCGCCAAACTGACGGCGACGGCGACACTGGCCAACAACACCTCCGAATTTAGCGGCAACGTGGTAGTGGGCGTGCCGCTGGCGGGCGTGGTGTTCGAAGATGTGAACTACGGCGGCGGGGCCGGGCGCAGCCTGGCGGCCAGCGGCGGCGTGCCCCGGCCGGGTGCCACGGTGGAGCTGTACAACAGCACGGGGGCTTTCGTCACTAGCACCACGACCGACGCGGCGGGGCGCTACGCGTTCAGTGCGCCCGCCGGGACGTACACGGTGCGGGTAGTGAGCGGCACGGTGAGCAGTTCGCGGCCGGGCTCGGTGGCGGGGCTGCTGCCGGTGCAAACCTACAACGGCACCACCGACCGCGTGGGCGGCGAAGCGCCGCAGAAGGTGGACGCGCCAGCCAACACCGGCAGCCAGACCTTGGCGGATCTGACGACGGCCACGACCGTGCCGCAGAATGTGGCGCCGGTGACGCCCGGTACCGGTGGGGCCACTGGCGTAGACTTCGGCTTCAACTTCTCCACTGTTGTCAATGCCAACCTTGAAGGACAAGGCTCGCTGCGTCAGTTCGTTCTCAACGCTAATGCCCTTGGCAACCGGAGCAGTCTGGCGCAAAGCGGAAACCGACTGAGCAACACCGGGGCGTTGCAGACCTTGCCAGCCGGTCGGGAAACCAGCATTTTTATGGTGCCTAACGGCGGCACAACTGCCGCAGGTAATGTGCGCCCCGGCTTCCGGCCCTTCGATGGTACGGCGCAAGGCGGGCCAGCTAGTGGCCTCGACTCGGACGGCGTAGCTAGTATCACGGTGGCCGGTGGGTACGTTGGCGTTGTCAGCCCCAACATCAGCCTAGATGGCACCACCCAAACCGCCAACGTGGGCAACACCAACAACGTGACCCTGGGCACGGGTGGCACGGTAGGCGTGCAGGATTCAGTGCTGGTGCAGCTCAACGGCCCGGAAGTACAGGTGCGCGGAAACCGTAGCGGGGTCGGCTTCTACCTTAGCGGCGGGGCTACTCGTACCGCGCTGCGTGGCCTGAGTGTCTATGGCTTCGATACCAACGTGCTGGCTGATCCCGTGAACGAAGGGGTGCTCATAGAAAGAAACGTGCTCGGAACCAGCGCTACGTCGTTCACCGATCCTGGCGCGGGAGCACGCACAGTGGAGAGTAATGTGCTGCTCAAGCAGGCAGTAAACGCGGTAGTGCGCCAGAACCTGATCGGGTTTGCTGGTGCGGCGGGTATCTCCATCGCCGAAAATGGGAGCGGCCACGTAGTGCGCAACAACGAAATCCGGGGCAACGGCCTGGAAAGCACCAACAACGGGGACGCCATTGAGATAAACGACCGATCCGGCAACGTGACCGTGGTAGGTAACCTGTTGACGGGCAACAGCTGTGAAGGCGTTGACACGTACAACTACGGCGACTTGAGCCGTGGGGGCAGCAATACGGTCCGTAATAACACCATCAGTAATAACGGCTTTGGCGGCGCCGAAGGCCAGGGCATCCACTTCTGGAGTAATAACAACAAGGCTACGCTAAACCGCATCACGAACAACCGTCTCAACGGAATCGTGGTTAGCACGGGCGCTACCGGCAACGTGTTGTCGCAAAACAGCTTCAGCGCCAACACGGGCCTGGGCCTCGATCTTTCGCCGGCCGGCATTGACGCAGGCGACGGCGTGACGCTCAATGACGCGGGTGATACCGATACGGGTACCAACGGCTTGCTCAACTTCCCGGTGCTCACGTCGGCTACCGTGCTGGGGGGCAACCTGGTAGTGCAGGGCTTTGCCCGCCCTGGCGCACTACTCGAACTCTACACCGCCGCCCCCGACCCAAGCGGCTTCGGCGAAGGCCAGCTTTACTTACTCAGCGCCACCGAAGGCAGCAGTGCCGACACGGACGCCGGCACGGGCAGCTACGGTCCGGGCGCCATCAACGGCTTGGCCCAAGGCCAGGACAACACCAATAAATTCACTTTCCGCGTAGCCCTGAGCAGCCTCTCGGCCGCGCAACAGGCCGCCTTGGGCATGGCGGGCGTGCAGCTGACGGCGACGGCGACACTGGCCAACAACACCTCCGAATTTAGCGGCAACGTGGTAGTGGGCGTGCCGCTGGCGGGCGTGGTGTTCGAAGATGTGAACTACGGCGGCGGGGCCGGGCGCAGCCTGGCGGCCAGCGGCGGCGTGCCCCGGCCGGGTGCCACGGTGGAGCTGTACAACAGCACGGGGGCTTTCGTCACTAGCACCACGACCGACGCGGCGGGGCGCTACGCGTTCAGTGCGCCCGCCGGGACGTACACGGTGCGGGTAGTGAGCGGCACGGTGAGCAGTTCGCGGCCGGGCTCGGTGGCGGGGCTGCTGCCGGTGCAAACCTACAACGGCACCACCGACCGCGTGGGCGGCGAAGCGCCGCAGAAGGTGGACGCGCCAGCCAACACCGGCAGCCAGACCTTGGCGGATCTGACGACGGCCACGACCGTGCCGCAGAATGTGGCACTCGTAACTGCCGGCCTGGCCAGCGCAGATTTTGGTTTCAGCTTCGACGTGGTAGTGAATACCAACGATACCGGCCAGGGCTCTTTGCGCCAATTCATTCTGAACAGCAACGCCTTGGGTGGCGAAGCCAGCCTGGCCCAGAGTGGCAGCAGTGCGGCCGGTGCTCTGCCGGTGGGGCGCGAGACGAGCATCCTCATGATTCCTGATGGGCAAGCTCACCCCGGCCAGCGGGTGGGGTTAGTGAGCCAACTCACCGCCGGGGTGGCCGTTATCAACGTGCCTAATCTGGCCTCGGTAAATGCCCTGCCTGCTATCACTGGCGCTTTCACCCGTCTCGATGGCGGTACGCAGTCGTTCAATATTGGCCAGACCAACGGCGGCAGCGACGTGAAGTACAGCGGCGGCAGCACGGCAGCAGTGGGCGTAGGACCCGATGGCGTGGCCGCTACGGGCGACGAATTCCGCCTGACCGGAGTGGCCGCGCCGGAGGTGCAGTTGCAAGGCCCCGGCCTGAATGGCACCAACGTGCCGGTGGGCCTGACGGTGGAAGCCGACGACGTAACGCTGCGCGGCCTGGCGCTGGTGGGGTTCAGTAGCCGCGAAGTAATGACCACGCAAACCGGCGGCGCAACTACCAACCGCTTACTTATTGAAGGCAATGTGTTTGGTTCGGCGGCGGTGGGCCTGGCTGATCCCACCGGCAACGCCCGCGGCAACCGTGGTATTTCGCTGATGGGCCTGAGCACGAGCGCGGCCATCCGCAACAACGTGTTTGCCTTCATGCGCGAGAAAACCATTGAAACGGACGCCGCTAATGCCAGCAACCACCAACAGCTGACCATTGAGAACAACGAGTTCCGCAACTGCGGGCTGGCCGTCACGGGACCCCAGAACAACGAAAACCTGTACCTGCGCGATAAATTCACCGATCTGGTGGTGCGTCATAATCTGTTCGATAAGTCGGCGGTGACGGGCGCAGTGCTGGACAACTACGTGGAAATACGCCTGCTGGATGCGGGCACTGCGCTAAGCGGACTGCTCATCGACGACAACTCGCTGCTAGGGGCGCTAGGCAACGGCATTCTGCTCTGGCAGTCGGGCAACGTGGGGGGGCCTAGAGTGGGCACAGTGGTTCACAACGTTATCCGCGACGGGCGGGAAGGCGATGGCATCATGCAGCAGTCCACGGAACTGAGCATCATCATCAGCCAGAATTCCATCAGCAACAACGGCTCGGCCACGGTCAGCGACAAGCACCTCGGTATCGATTTGCTTCGGGCGGCGAACAATAGTACAATTGCTGCTACCAACGGCGTCACCGTGAATGACGAGGGTGACACGGACATTGGCACCAATGGCCTACTCAACTTCCCGGTGCTGGAAACGGCGACGGTCAGCAATGCTAACCTGTTTATTTCGGGCTTTGCGCGGCCTAGCTCCACGGTAGAGCTGTTTCTGGCCGCCGCCGACCCCTCGGGCTTTGGCGAGGGCCAAACATACATAGGTACTTTTGCGGAAGGCAGCGCCGCCGACACAGACACGGGCACGGGCAGCTACGGGCCGGGCCTGATCAATGGCTTGAGCCAGGGCCAAGACAACACCAACCGCTTCACCTTCACTGTGCCGCTGAGCAGCTTGCCGGCCGCCCAACAAGCGGCACTAGGCGCGGCCGGCGCGCGCCTGACGGCCACGGCCACGCTAGCGGGCAACACGAGTGAATTTTCGGGCAATGTGCCGGTAGTGGCTACGGCTGAGCTGGCCGGGTTTGTGTTCGAGGACGTGAACTACGGGGGCGGGGCCGGCCGCAGCTTGACTGCCAGCGGCGGCGTGCCCCGGCCCGGGGCCACGGTTGAACTCTACACCGAGGCTGGTGACTTCGTTAGCAGCACTACAACCAACGCCGCCGGCCGCTATGCATTCGAACCCGGCGTAGGCGTCTACAGGGTGCGGGTGGTGAGTGGCACGGTCAGCTCCTCGCGGCCGGGCTATGTGGCCGGGCTGCTGCCGGTGCCGACCTACAACGGCACGACGGACCGGGTGGGGGGCGAGGCACCGGAGAAAGCCGATGCGCCGGCCAACGCCGGCAGCCAGACCCTGGCCAGCCTGACTACGGCTACTACCACGGTACAAGCCTTGGCAGCGGCAACGATAAGCACGGCGGGCGCCGTGGTAACCGGCCCGGACTTCGGCTTCAACTTTGACTTGATTGTCAACACCAACGACGCCGGCCAGGGCTCTTTGCGCCAGTTTATTATCAACAGCAATGCCCTCACCAACGTGGGCCTGGCTCAGCAAGGCAAACCTGCGGGCAAGGAAGTGAGTTTGTTCATGATTCCGGACGGGATGGCCCACCCTGGCTTGCGCGCCGGCTTGGTATCGGGCCTTACCACCGGAGTCGCCGTTATCACACCGGCCACTCCGCTGCCCAGCATCACCGACGTTAATACGAGTTTGGATGGCACCACGCAGAGCAGCAACGTTGACGACACCAACACTGGCCTGCTCGGCGCGGGCGGCAACGTGGGCACCGGCGCCAATGGCGTGGACGAAATCACCGGCCCGACCGACGACCTGGCTTTAAGCCAAGTCAACCGACCCGAAGTGCAAATACAGGACGGTGCCGCCAACCTGTCTATTGGCGTGGACGTGCAAGCGGCCAGCACCTCGATACGCGGGCTCTCCGTGCTAGGCTTCGGTAACATTGGCAACCGCGGCACCGATGCCAACGTGCGCATCGGCAACGTAAATAACTTTCTTGTCGAAGCTAATTTCTTGGGCCTGTCCGCCACCAAAGCCGATTTCAGCACCAGTACTATGACTACCGGAGCAGGCAACAACCTCTGCCTCCTCACTAGCAAAGGCAACGGTACTCTCACCGGCCCGACGGCCAGCATTGTGCAAAACAATCTGATCGGCTACGTCGGCGGCAAAGGCGTGGCGGTGGAAGACGGTTCGACCGGTACCGTGATTCGCAACAACGAGATTCGCAGCAACGGCACCGGCAGCCTCAATCTCGATGGCATCGACATTGAGTTCAGCTCAAACACCATTGTAACGGGCAACCTAGTTATTGACAACGCCGCGGCCGGCATTGATTCCTACAGAACGGCGGGTCAGAACATTATCACCGGCAACACTATTCTCGGCAACGGCCGGGCCAACGGGGACATTGCCGGGATTCGGCTCTACGGGGCCACGAATACGGTGAGTGAGAACGTCCTTCGCGACAACTACGGCGCGGGGATTTTGGCGGAGGCCAGCAGCTCGGAAAACACTATCTCGCGCAATTCCATTCTTGGCAACGGCTCGGTAACCAGCCTGTCGGGCGCGGCCGCTAGCAACCAGGTCGGCATCGACTTGCTGGTCAGCACTGACGACGAGAATAAGGGAACTGCGCCTTACTTGAGCAAGAACGACACCGGAGACCCCGACGCCGGCGCCAACGGCCTGGTAAATTTCCCCGTGCTAACTACGGCGTCGATCAACGACGGCAACCTGGTCGTGGAAGGCTTTGCCCGGCCCGGCGCGCTGGTTGAGTTCTTCGTCGCTGCCGCCGATCCGTCGGGCTTTGGCGAAGGCGAAACTTACGTTGTGAGCCGCACCGAAGGCAGTGCCGAGGACGCTGACGGCAGCACCGGCGCGTATTCGGGCTTAGTCAACGACTTGGACCAAGGTAGTGACAACACCAATCGCTTCCGCTTCAGCATTCCGCTGGCCGGCTTGGCCTCCGTTCAACAACTGGGCCTCAACGCCTGCGGCGCTAAGCTCACGGCCACGGCTACGGTGGGCGGCAACACTTCAGAATTCTCGGGCAACGTAACCATTAGCCCCGCCCCGGTTACCATCCGAGTTACCGGCGACACGCCGCTGTGCGCCGGCGCTACCGTGCGCCTGCGCACAGGCCCGCGCACAGGCTTCCTCTATACCTGGTTCAATGGCACTACGGTAGTAAACGGCAGCGGCGCGGGCGCGGTACTTAACGACAGCGTATTCGTGGCTAGCACAGCGGGCACCTACACGGTACAGCTCACCCCAGTGGGTTGCACGGCGGCCAGCACCACCTCCCCGCCAGTCTCTATTACCGTATTGCCCGCCGTAACAGCGGGCACCATCGGCACGGACCAGACGCTGTGCGCGGGCGAGCAACCGACTCCTTTCACCAGCCAAACGGCGGCCAGCGGTGGTACAGGTATGTATCTGTATCAGTGGGAGACATCGATAGATAATACGAACTGGACTGCCGTAACGGGTGCTACCAGCGCCACCTACGCGCCGGGCCCGGTACCTGCTACCACTTACTTCCGGCGCCGGGCTGTATCCGGTACTTGCGAGCCGGTGTACACAACTGTCGTTATCCTTAATGTGTCGCAGGCGCTGACTGCGGGTGTCGTTAGTGCCGACCAGACGGTATGCGCCGGGGCCACGCCCGCTGCTTTGACTAGTATGCCGGCCACCGGTGGCACCGGCACCTACACCTACCAGTGGGAAAGCTCCACCGATAACATGACCTGGACGGTTATAACGGGGGCTACTGCCGCCGATTACACCCCCGCCTCGGTTTCGGCCACTACGTACTTCCGCCGTCAAGTGACGTCGGGTACGGGTACGTGCGCCACAGTGGCCTCCAACGTAGTGACGCTGACCGTGCTGCCCGCCCTAGCGGCGGGCACCATTAGCGCCGACCAAACGATCTGCGCAGGCAGTGCGCCCGCTGCTTTGACTGGTACTGCTAGCAGCGGCGGCACGGGTACGTACACGTATCAGTGGGAAAGCTCCCCCAATAACATGACGTGGACGGCCATTACGGGCGCCACAAATGCCACTTATGCACCGGGTACAGTAACGGTTTCCACCTACTTCCGTCGCCAGACAACGTCGGGTACGGGTACGTGCGCCACCGTTGCCTCTAACGTAGTTGCGGTGACCGTACTACCGGCCGTTGTAGCGGGTAGCATCGGTACCAACCAAACGCTGTGTGCTGGTGTAACGCCGGCTGCTCTAACCAATGAGATGCCAGCCAGTGGCGGTACGGGCACTTATACCTACCAGTGGGAATCGTCAGTGAACTCCACCACTTGGTCAGCTATTACGGGCTCTACCAGCGCCACGTATACGCCCAGCTCGGTGTCGGCTACCACCTACTTCCGCCGCCAGGTTACCTCGGGTACGGGCACCTGCGCTACTTCATCTTCCAACGTGGTAACGCTAACTGTACTGCCAACTCTGACTGCGGGCAGCATCGGTGCCGACCAGAGCCTCTGCGCGGGTGCCACGCCGGCTGCGCTCAGCGGCAGCTCAGCGGGTGGTGGCACCGGCACGTACACGTATCAGTGGGAGTCGTCGGTAAACTCGACCACTTGGGCCGCTATTACCGGCGCTACGAGCAGTACCTACACGCCCGGCCCAATAACAGCTACCACCTACTTCCGCCGTCAAGTGACGTCGGGGACCGGCACGTGCGCTACAGTTGCCTCCAATACAGTGACGCTTACTGTGCTGCCTGCCCTAACCGCGGGTACTATCAGTGCCGACCAGACAGTCTGCTCGGGTGCTACGCCCGCCGTGCTCGATGGCACGCCAGTTAGCGGTGGCACGGGCACCTACACGTACCAGTGGGAAAGCTCCCCCAATAACACAACCTGGGCGGCCATCACCGGCGCAACCAGCCCCACCTACGCCCCAGGTTCCGTGACAGCCACCACGTACTTCCGTCGTCAAGTGACGTCGGGTACGGGTACGTGCGCTACAGTTGCCTCCAACGTGGTGACGGTAACTGTACTGCCGGCTGTAGCGGCTGGTAGCATCGGTACCAACCAAACGCTATGCGCAGGTGCCACGCCGTCCGCCTTCACCAACGAGATGCCAGCCAGCGGCGGTACGGGCACTTACACGTACCAGTGGGAGTCCTCGGTGAACAGCGCCACTTGGGCACCCATCGTGGGGGCCACGGGAGCCACCTATACGCCTGGCCCAGTATCAGTAACGACGTATTTCCGTCGGCAAGCCACTTCGGGTACGGGCACCTGCGCTACGTCAACCTCAAACGTGGTAGCTCTGACTATAGCCCCGACTCTAACGGCCGGTGTTATCAGCGCCGACCAAACGGTTTGCTCAGGTGCTACACCCATTACACTTAGCGGCAGCTCGGCGGGTGGGGGCACTGGTACCTACAGCTACCAGTGGGAATCATCGGTCAACAACACGACCTGGGTGGCCGTGTCAGGTGCTACAGGCGCCTCATATACTCCCGGTGCAGTTTCGGCCACCACGTACTTCCGTCGTCAGGTAACGTCGGGTACGGGCACCTGCGCTAGGGCTACTTCTAATGCCGTAGCCGTCACCGTATTGCCCGCCTTAACAGCCGGTGTTATCAGTGCCGACCAAACCATCTGCGCGGGCAGCACCCCTGCGGTACTCAACGGCAGCGTAGCAAGCGGTGGCACGGGTACTTACGCGTACCAGTGGGAGTCGTCGAGCAATAACGTGACGTGGGCGGCCATAGCCGGCGCTACTAGCGCCACTTATGCGCCCGGCTCGGTTTCGACTACCACCTACTTCCGTCGCCAAGTGACATCAGGTACCGGTACGTGCGCCACCTCAACGTCGAATGCTGTGGCTATCAACGTACTGCCCGCTGTGGCAGCCGGCCGCATTGGTGTCGACCAAACCCTCTGCGCTAGCAGTACGCCAGCCGCACTCACCAACGAGATGGCCGCTAGTGGTGGCACAGGCACTTACACGTACCAATGGGAGTCGTCAGTAAATAACACTACCTGGGCCGCTATTACTGGCGCTACCAGCGCTACGTACACACCTGGCCCCGTGTCAGTCACTACCTACTTCCGTCGTCAGGCTACTTCGGGCACCGGTGCCTGCGCTACCTCATCTTCCAACGTGGTGACGCTGACCGTGACACCCACGCAAACGGCAAGCGTAGCCTTGGCTGCGCCGGCTACGCAGTGCACGGGCTCGACCCTCACGTTCACGCCCACGCCGACCAACGGCGGCACGGCTCCCACGTATCGGTGGTTCGTCAACAGTATACTGGCAGCCACCAGCGCTACTTTCACTAGCTCTACCTTGGCCAACAACGACCAAGTGCGCGTGGAAATGACGCCCACCCCGGGTTCTTGCGCCACGGGTACCCCTACTGCCACCGTTATCGTTACGCTCACACCAGTCGTAGTGCCCACTCTGTCCGTGCGGGCAACTGCGACCGGGCCGGCTTGCGAAGGCACGGTGCTCAGCTTCAACATCGACAACGTGATAGGGGCTGGTTCGGCACCGCAGTACCAGTGGCTGCTCAACGGGACGGCAGTCCCCGGCAGCACGGGCGCCACGTTCTCGTCGGCCACCTTGCGCAATGGCGACCGGCTACGTTTGCAGCTGCGTTCCAGCGAGGCTTGCGCGAATCCGGCCGTGGTGTTGTCAAATGAGTTGACGCTCAACATCCGGCCCAACGTGACGCCGGAAGTCACCATCGCAAGTTCGGGTGCTACTTGTATCGGCCAACCCGTGCGGTTTGCTGTTGCCAGCAGCGGCGACTTGGGCACCGGCGCGGTCTACCAGTGGCAGGTGGATGGTGCCAACGTTGCGGGAGCTCAGAATACCACCTTCACCAGCAACACGCTGCGCGACGGACAGGTTGTGACGCTGAGCGTGCGTACGGCTACCACGTGCGGGCAGCCCGCTGTGGTCGTGTCCAACCAAGTACGGGCCATCATTACGCCGCCGGTCCAAGTGAATGCCGGGCCCGACAGAGAAATCTTGGAGGGTGAATCCGTGGTATTGGAAGGAACCGCCAACGGCATGTTCCCCGTGGAATGGACGCCGGCCCAGTCGCTGAGCTTCGCTAGCGGTGATCCTCTGCGGCCAGTAGCTTCGCCCAGAACCACTACGGTGTACACGATCAAAGCCAACGTAAACGGCTGCGAGTCCGAGGATAGGGTGACGGTAAAGGTGGGCCCGCCCATCCGCATTCCGAACGCCTTCAGCCCCAACGGCGACGGTACCAACGACACCTGGAAAATTGACCGGATCGACACGTTCGCCGGCAACAACATCACGGTCTTCAACCGCTGGGGCAACAAGGTGTACTCCGCTGCCGGCTACGGACCTACCACTGAGTGGCGTGGCGTCATCAACGGCGAGCCGGCTCCGGTAGGCACTTACTACTACGTCATCAAGCTAGGCGACGGCCGGACCTACACTGGGCCTCTCACCATCGTGTACTAGCCAGCCATTGTGCATTCACCTTTCACCTCTGTGTTGCATCTCCTCATGAAGCAATTTCTACGATTCTTTCTCGTGCTGGTCCTGCTTGCGGGGCTGGCACGGCCAGGGCAGGCGCAGCAACAGGCGCTCTACAGCCAGTACATGAACAACAACTTCCTCCTCAATCCGGCCGTGGCAGGCACCGAAGACAATATCGATGTCAAGTTCAGCCACCGCTCTCAGTGGGTAGGGTTGGAAGGAGCGCCCACAACCTTCTACGCTAGCATCCACTCCTCGCTGGGCAAACCCACCCGGCGCACGATGCGGCAGCGGCGGCGGCGTTTTCATGCCATGGGCGGCGTGGTGTATAACGACGTTACGGGGCCTACTCGCCGCTCGGGCTTGTACGCTTCCTACGCCTACAACATCGCCCTGACGCGCAAGCTGCGGATGGCACTAGGCATTTCCGGTGGTTTGCAGCAGTTTGCCGTGGCCGGTAATGAGCTCCGCTTCCACGACCAGGAAGTGGTGCAAGGTGGCCAAGCTTCCATGGTACCCGATGCCAACGTGGGCTTGTGGCTGTACAGTCCCAACTATTATCTGGGAGCCTCTGCCGCGCAAATTTTGGGCACCCCGCTAGGCTTCGAATACTACCGGAATGGCACCGAGAGCCAGCGCAACGTCTTGCAGCGCCACTATTACTTCACGGGTGGCCTGCGCGTGCCGCTCAACCGGGAGTGGACTATGGTTCCTTCGCTGCTGCTGCGTTATACCACCACCTCTACGCCCACCCTCGACGTGAGTGCCAAGTTCCGGTACAAGCGCCTGCTGTGGGTTGGGGCTTCGGTTCGACCGTTACAGTCGGCAACCGCGCTTTTTGGCATCAATTTGACCGATAACCTCTCGCTGAACTACACGTATGATCTGGGCGTTTCCAGCTTGGCTCAATACAACGCGGGTAGCCACGAAGTAGTGGTGGGCTTGCGACTCAAGAAGAGAAGTCGGGTGCGCGAAGCTCGGTTTTGGTAAACAAAACACCCCCAAATAAAGCCTATATTAAATTTATAAATCATCTAATAAATATTGAGTCCGTTGAATAGAAATTGGTCAATATTAACTTACTTGCACTACATTACCCGCGCCTCCGATAACCCCTCATGAAACACGCCTACATACTACTCTTAACTACCGTCTGCCTCTTAGGCAGAAACGGCTTCTGCTCGGAACGGCCAGGCCCTCCCGACCCCAAAACCAGCAAGGCAACTCAGTCAGTTGCCACTGCATCTACCGAGGAAACGGTGCGCATTAAAGGCTTGGTAAAAGGCCCGCGAGGTCCATTGCCCGGAGCCGTAGTGCAGCTCAACGGCAGCTCAACGCTCGTAGTGACGGCAGAGGGCGGCAAGTTTGAGTTGGATGTCCCAGCCTCCTTGCCCAATGTAGAAGTAACGTGCAGCTACGCCGGCCTCCAAGACGCCGTGATGAAGCTGCCAACCAATTCGCCGGCAACAGTGATTCAGTTGAAGCCTGCCGTGCGCCCTAAGGTAGAACCTACCATTGAGGCGGGCTGGTGGTGAGTTGAAACAGCTCATAGCTGACTTAAACCGTAAGCTGCTTCATTTGCATATAAAAAGCCCCTCCAGAATTTCTGGAAGGGCTTTCTTATTGACACTTATCGGTAGTTAGCGGCGAGCTTGGTTGTCGGTGGGCGGATAGTTGCCTAGCACGCTACCCACAATGCGGACCACTTCGGGCTCCGAAATTGTTTGCTGATCCACCTGGGCCTGTCCGAACCCGCGCCACGCCAATTGCTTGCGGCGGGCATCGATGATGTCGATGATGACAGTGCCGGCTTTGTAGTCGACCACTGGTTGGTTGAAGCCGCGGCCATAGTAGCCACCGTACCAGTACGGATAGCCGTAGGGGCCGTAAGCACCAGCGTTGCTGCGTTGCTTGTCCTCAACCTTGGCGCTGTACGCCACATACACGTCGGGAGCTTTGTCGGCCTTCGTGAAGCCCTTGGCAGTCATTTCACGCTCGACTGCCGTCCGAATGCGCTTATCCAGGAAAGACTCGTAGCCTTGCGCCGGGCCACCTTCGGTATCGGTGGGTTGCTCCGGATACCAGGCCCACGTTTTAAAGGACCGGAAGTTAACAGAGTGGTCGAAGTCAGAAGTGACGCCAACGCGGGAAGAGGTGGCGCAACCGGACATGCCAAAAAGTAGCGCCACGCCCGTGGCCAGCAGTAAAGCCGGACGAGCAAAAAAGCGGGTGAGACTATTCATGTTGGAATCTGATGAAGTAGAAGGGTCAGCGTCTAAAACCAGTCTGCACGTAGCGTAAGCCGGCTTTTTGCTGTCTGTTACCCCAACATTTTCCTCTCGCCCAACGTTCCCGATTGCGCCAAGGAGCGACTATCCAATTAAAATTATTCCAGGAAAATGCTCTTTCGCTGGGGAATCTATTTATCTTCCCCGACCCTAATTCCTTGCTATGACCCGAATCGTACTTTTTCTTCTGAGCTTGTTGAGTTTGGCGGCCTGCACGGCCGCCAAAGAAGACGGGCGGAGTGCCCGCACCGGCATCACACCCCAAGCGCACAACACCATCGTCGAATGCATTCTGTACGATGGCATGACCAAGCAATCGGCCAAGCTCACTAGCCTCGGGGCCGAAACGGAAGTGCAGGTGATGGATACGGTCGACGCGTATTTCGTGAAGGCCCGCGTCACCAAAGACGGCCAAGTGCTCAACGGCTACATGTACCGGAGCTGCTTCGGCCAGCAATAGGATTTGATGTGTTGATTGATTGATGTGCTCATGTGCTGATTGGCAATGCACGGCTGAGCTGGTTCACTTGAGCAAACGGATACTTCTTCCAAAGGCACCGAGAAACAAAAAAGGCTTGCGCAATCTGCGCAAGCCTTTTTTGTTTCTCGGTGTGCCAGCACCTGAAAATCAGCACATCAGCACATCAAACAATCAGCACATCAATAAGAAGGGCCTTTGTCGGTGGAGACTAGCTGCTCCTCGGCGTCCACGTACTGCTCGATGGGGGTGCAGGAGCAGATGAGGTTCCGGTCGCCGTAAGCGGAGTCGATGCGCGACACGGAAGGCCAGAACTTGTGGGCGCGGGCGTACTCGGTGGGGTACACGGCCTGCTCGCGGGAGTAAGGGCGCGTCCATTCGTGGGCGAGTACGGTAGCGGCCGTGTGCGGAGCGTGCTTGAGCACGTTGTCCTTGGCATCGGCGCGGCCGGCTTCTACCTCGGCTATTTCCTTGCGGATGCCAATCATGGCCTCGATAAAGCGGTCCAGCTCCTCCTTGCTCTCCGACTCCGTGGGCTCCACCATCAACGTACCCGCTACCGGGAAGCTCACAGTGGGCGCGTGGAAACCATAGTCCATCAGGCGCTTGGCAATGTCCTCCACCTCAATACCGGCTTTCTTGAACTGGCGGCAGTCCAAAATCATCTCGTGGGCGCAACGGCCGTTGGCGCCCGTATACAGCACCGGGTAGTGCTCCTCCAGGCGGGCCTTGATGTAGTTGGCGTTGAGAATGGCAATGCGCGTGGCCTGCGTCAGCCCTTCGCCGCCCATCATGTTGATGTAGGCGTAGGAGATGGGCAGAATGCTGGCCGAGCCCCAGGGCGCCGCCGATACCGCGCCCGCCGTGCGGCCGTCGGCATCTACCAGCACGTGGCCCGACAGATAGGGCGCCAGATCGGCCACTACGCCGATGGGGCCCACGCCGGGCCCGCCGCCGCCGTGCGGGATGCAGAAGGTTTTGTGCAGGTTGAGGTGGCACACGTCGGCCCCGATGGTGGCGGGCGAGGTGAGGCCGACCTGGGCGTTCATGTTGGCGCCGTCCATGTACACGCGGCCGCCGTGTCGGTGAATGGTCTCGCAGATGTCGATAATGGTTTCCTCGTACACACCGTGCGTGCTCGGGTAGGTTACCATGAGGCAGCTCAGCTTGTCGGCGTACTGGGCGGCTTTGGCCTTGAGGTCTTCCACGTCGATGTTGCCTTCCTCAGTGCTTTTCACCACGACCACCTGCATCCCAGCCATAACGGCCGAAGCGGGGTTGGTGCCGTGGGCCGAAGCCGGAATCAGGGCCACGTTGCGGTGCTGGTCGCCGCGGGCATCGTGGTAGCCTTTGATGGCCAGCAGGCCGGCGTACTCGCCCTGGGCGCCCGAGTTGGGTTGCAGGCTCACGGCCGCGAAGCCAGTCACCTCGCACAGCCACGCTTCCAGGTCCTGGAAGATCTGAGTGTATCCCTGCACCTGCTCACGCGGCGCGAAGGGGTGCAGGCCACCAATTTCCGGCCACGTCACTGGAATCATTTCGGCGGTGGCGTTGAGCTTCATAGTACACGAACCCAGCGGAATCATGGAGTGTGCCAGGCTCAGGTCCTTGTTTTCGAGCTGCTTCATGTAGCGCAGCATCTCGTGCTCGGAGTGGTGCGAGTTGAAGATGGGGTGGGTTAGGTACTCGCTGGTCCGAATCAGGCTCTCCGGCCAGTTCACCGACACCTCAACGGGCAGCGCCACCAACTTCGTCTCCTTGCCCAGCACCTTGGCAAACACGGCTACGATGTCGGCTACGTCTTCGATTTCGGTGTTCTGGTGCAGGGAGATGCCTACGCGCGGCGTGCCGTGCTCTTCGAAGTAGCGAAAGTTGATGCCCGCTGCTTCGGCTTCCTGCCGGATGGCGGTTTGCAGCTCGGCGCTTTCCAGTTTGATGTCCAGCGTATCGAAATAGAACTCGTTGCGCTGGTCGAGGCCGAGGTCCGTGAGTGCGCCGGCTAGCGTCTGGGTCAGGGAGTGCACGTTGGCAGCTACCTGCCGAATGCCCTGCGGCCCGTGGTACACAGCGTACATGCCGGCCAGCACTGACAGCAGCACCTGCGCCGTGCAGATGTTGCTCGTGGCTTTTTCGCGGCGGATGTGCTGCTCGCGGGTTTGCAGCGCCATGCGGTAGGCTTTGTTGCCGGCCGCGTCGATGCTCTGGCCGATGATACGGCCGGGAATTACGCGCTTGAAGGCGTCTTTGGTGGCTAGAAAACCAGCGTGCGGGCCGCCGTAGCCCATCGGCACGCCGAAACGCTGCGAGTTGCCCACCACGGCATCGGCGCCCATTTCGCCGGGCGGCGTGAGTAGCGTCAGGGACAGCAAATCGGCGGCTACGCTCACGAACAGGCCGTTGGTGTGGGCTTGCGCGATGAAGTCGGTGTAGTCGTGCACGGCGCCATCGGCGGCGGGGTATTGCAGCATGGCGCCGAACAGGGCCTCGTCGGTGAGGTCAGTGGTGCGGTGGTCGCCCACTACCAGCTCAATGCCGAGCGGCGTGGCGCGGGTGCGCAGTACGTCGATGGTCTGGGGCAGCACCTGCTCCGATACAAAGAAGCGGGTAGCGTTTTTCTTCTTGCTCTGGGAGTGGAACATGTGCAGCACCTCAGCGGCCGCCGTGCCTTCATCGAGCAACGAAGCATTGGCGATTTCGAGGCCGGTCAGTTCCATCACCATCGTCTGATAATTGATGAGGGCTTCGAGGCGGCCCTGGGCAATTTCGGCCTGGTAGGGCGTGTAGGCGGTGTACCAGCCGGGATTTTCGAGGATGTTGCGCTGAATAACGGCGGGCAGCTGGGTGTCGTGATAGCCCAGGCCGATGTAGTTTTTGAACAGGCGGTTCTTGGCGGCAATCTTCTTGAACTTCGCCAGAAAAGCCCGCTCCGTGAGGGCAGCGGGCAGATTCAGCGGCTTTTTCAAGCGGATGGCAGCCGGCACGGTTTCGTCGATGAGCTGGTCCAGCGACTCCACGCCAATCGTGCGGAGCATGTCGGCCACGGCGGCGGAATCGGGACCGTTATGACGGTCCACGAACACGTCGGCGGGCTTGGGAGTAAGCAACATAAGGAGATGGGTAGGAGTGGCGAGAAGAACCGGCCGCCGAAGCGACCAAACCTGTAACAAAGGTAAGGCGAAAACCTCTCCCGCATTGCCAGCAGAAGTGTAGTTTTGCCACCGTCCTCTCCAGCTTCCTACCCTCTCGTATCCGTATGCGCTCCGTTTCCATCGGCCTTATCTGCGAAGGCAAAACCCCGCCCGATAAGCGCGTGCCCCTCACCCCCAAAAAATGCGCCGAAGCGCAGGCCCAATACCCCGGCCTGCGGATAGTGGTGCAAGAAAGTCCCATCCGCTGCTTCACCGACCAAGAGTACCGCGACTTAGGCATAGAAGTGCGCTCCGACGTAGCTGACTGCGACATCCTCCTGGGCGTGAAGGAAGTGCCCATCAGCCAGCTCATTCCCAACAAAACCTACCTCTTCTTCTCCCACACCGTGAAAAAGCAGCCCGCCAACCGGGAGTTGCTGCGGCAGGTGCTGGCCAACAATATCACGCTCATCGACTACGAAATGCTCACCAACCGCGAAGGCGGGGAGCGAATTGTGGCGTTTGGGCGCTGGGCTGGTATCGTGGGAGCTTACAATGGGCTGCTGACCTACGGCCGCAAACACGGACTCTACGACCTGAAGCCGGCCTACCAGTGCGTGGACATGGAAGACATGCAGGAAGAGTTTTTCAAGGTGAAGAAGCTGCCGCCCATCAAGATGGCCGTCACGGGTTCCGGCCGGGTGGCGCAGGGGGCCGTGGAGGTGCTCGACTTGATGGGCATCCGCCGGGTAAGCGTCTACGACTACCTCTACCTCGACTTCAATGAGCCAGTGTATACCCAGCTGCGCAGCTCCGACTACAACCGCCGCCGCGACGGCCGGGTGTGGGACACGCCGGACTTCCACCGCAACCCGCACGAGTACGAGTCCACGTTTCACAACTTTCTGCCCGTTACCAACCTGCTGATTGCCTGCGCCTACTGGCACCCCGCCGCGCCTAAGCTGTTCGAGGAAGCCGACACGCAGCGCCCCGACTTCCGCATCGACACCATTGCGGACGTGACTTGCGATGTGGACGGCTCCATCCCGACCACCAAGCGCAGCAGCAGCATCCTGGAACCCGCCTTCGACTACAACTGCCAAACCGGAGAGCTGGAGCCGGCGTACTCGCGGCCTTCCAACATTACCATCATGGCCGTCGATAACCTGCCCTGCGAGCTGCCCCGCAACGCCAGCCGGGACTTCGGCCGCCAGCTTCTCGACAACGTGTTTCCCCACCTGCTCGGCGATGAAACGCACGACGATGTAGCCGAGCGTGCCACCATTGCTCGCGGCGGCCAACTTACGGAGCGCTACACGTATCTGGCCGATTACATAGCCGACTACGTCACGAGCTGAGGCAATTCATCGCAGACTGAGGTTATAATTTCCGAACTGCGAAGCAAAAAACGAACGACGTTTAGGCTAACCCCGCTATGGTGAGTGACTCTTGCATTTGCTAGGTGTAGAGATGGTTGCCGAGGGTGCAAGGCAGCCTCGGCAATACGAGCGCGCTGCTCGGGGCGGGCAAGCCAGCGCGTGATGCGCTCTGGCAACTCCTCAGTGCTACAACTTCTAAAGCGACCCAAATCAAATTTTCAGCACTGGGTAGCGAGCCTGTACCAGCATGTAGAGGCCATAAGCCATCAGCCCCAGCGCCACTATGCCTAATATCGCCGGCCCCATCGTCGCCAGTAGGTCAAAAGCTGCATCGGTAGTGCCCACTGCGGAGGCGCGTGACTGAAGGCCGGCTTGCACAAAGAAGTAGCCGATAAGGCCCATCACCAAGCCCCGCGCGGTGTAACCTACTTGGCCCGTCCGGTATACCACTTGCTGCTGGTTGGCGGGCAGGTCGCTGGCACTAATGTGCTTGTGAAACTTGCCGGAGTACGCTTGGTAAATCTGGTAGATGCCACTGCCGATGATGGCCAAGCCTACACCGATGATAATCCAGTTGCCGCCGGGCCAGCTTAGCACTTTGGCCGTAAGGGTTTGCTGGCTGTTGGAGCCGCCACTAGCAGAACCGCTGAAAGCTAATTGTGCGGCGTACCACGCTACGCTGGCGTAGAGCAGGCCGCTGCCGGCATAGGCCAAGCGTCGGCCAACGCCTTTCGCGTCGGAACCCTTGCTTTCAGTGTCCATCAGGGCTTGCGTGAAGCGCCAAATAATATAGCCTAACAGCCCGAAGGCTATCAGCCCCAGCAGTACTGAACCGCCGGGCAGCTCCTGCAAGGTTTGCACGGCTTGTTTCTTGTCGGCAGTTTGCCCGCCTTGCTGCCCGGTCGCGGCTAACAGGGCCAATACGCCCATCAACACGTAAACGGTGCCTTTGGCCGCAAATCCGAAACGAGCCAAAGTTTTGATACCGGAAGAAGGAGAGGAGGGAAGAGCGGAGAGAAGTTGATTGGTAGCTGACATAGCGTAAGGCGTGGTAGAGGTGAATAAGAGACGTGTACGCGGGAAGCCGCCACATAGTCGAGTACCTGCACGTAGCGTCGAGCTTTCAAGGCTACTCGCCTTTCGGTTCTTATTAAATAACCCAAGTTGCGAGGTAGTAGGCCTAGGTCAAAAAAGTCTGTTCCGCATGTAA